>NC_014537.1:1800000-2100000 GCF_000148385.1 Vulcanisaeta distributa DSM 14429
TTAATTATTAACTCACCATCCATATAGCACCGCCTGGCGTAGGTCACGGAATACCCATAATTCCTAAGTAGCGAGGCGACCCTGCCCATGTCCGCGTTCCCCTTGAGTATTATTATCGTGTCGGCAAAGCCCATAGCCCTCATTAAGCCCTCGATGTCGTCACCCACGAGTATGACTATCGACTCATCACCAACCGCTAAATTAACACCGGCCCTGGCAGCGCACGCCATTATTGAGGAGACCCCAGGCACAATTATGGGTTCGTAATCGCAGTCAATGAATGGCTTAATCCTATAGAAGGTACTGTATAGAGATGGGTCACCAAGTACCACAAATGCCGCACTACCATACCTACGTAACCCATCGCATATGGCCCTGGCATTCCCCATTAATACCTCCTTACTTGGTTCCTTAATCATGGGAAAACCGAGGAACACCACCTGGGTGTCTGGGTCAATGTACTTACTGACTATGGTGTACGCCAAACTCCTATTGCTGCTGGTGGAGTAGGGTATGAACACAAGCTTAACTTTACGAAGTACCTCGGCACCCATGACCGTGATTAATCCTGGATCGCCAGGCCCCAACCCAATGACGTATAGCTTAGGCACTTCATTACTAAGCTCTTTGCCCACTCTGATCACCGCTGCTTAATGGCATCCTTAATGCTTACCACCGAGGATACCCGCCCACACATATTCTTCTCGCCAGCTATTATGAATATTGGGTTTCTCGAGAGCATTACGGTGCCAACGCCAGTCCTCAGGCCCTTGGCTATAACGACTTCTGTGACCTCCACGTTCACGAAGCCTAACTCGGCCATGGTCGCCAGGGCCAGCGATGCGTTCTCCAGGGTTATTGCATCAATTACTAGGCGGCCGCCCACGCTTAATTTACCACGCACGCCCACGATTATGTCCCTCAACTTACCACCACTACCACCTACGAACGCGGCATCCACCTCACCAGGCACTTGATTTAATGCCTCAGGTGCCTCACCATGTATGACAATGACCCTATCACTCACACCAAACCTAATGGCGTTCCTCCGCGTGAGTTCCACGGCATTTTCATCACTATCAATGGCGTAAACGAGGCCTCTCCTCGCCATTAAGGCAGCCTCCACAGTCACTGAACCTGTTCCCGAACCTATGTCCAGCACCCTCGAGTCCTCCCTCAGCCTAAGCTTCGAAATCACTAACGCCCTAACCTCCTCCTTAGTCATTGGGATTCCCTCGACACGTTCAAATAATTCGTCAGGTATTCCAGGGGTTACGTACCGCCAGAGGGGATTACTCATGGTCGCCAACCCTCGCGAGTACCTCACCATTATCGCTAAATATCACAATCTCGAGGGAAGCATTGCCCAGCTTCCTTAACCTGGTAAGTGCCCTCTCGGCTATTATCCCCATAACCTTACCCGCGGCATTGCCTAGGTAATGCAAGGCCTCGCCGACCGTTTTAGAGGAGGCTATCCTACGTAGGGTCTCACCATTAATCCCAGCCATTACTGCGGCCCAGGTGATTGTCTCGATTCTCGCATCACCAACTGAGCTGTGCGTGTTTAGTAAACCGGCCGCGAGCTTAACGGCCTTCCCTGGCAACAACGCCACGACTACCTTACGGAAGCCCAGCCCAATGGCCTCCCTAACCGAGGCGCCTACTAAATCGCCGACCTTGACCACAGATAGGTCGTAAATGGCCTTGGCGAAGTTAACAGCCCTATTGCCTGAGGCGATCACCACACCATCACCATCCCTCCTCAAAGCCATTAATTGAGCCTTTATGTGTTGGATGAAGGATTCATCACTTACGGGCCACTCGATACCCATCGTCCCGAGTATGGATATGCCACCGATTATACCGACATCCTCATTCATCGTGAACCTAGCCAACTCCTCACCGTTGGGCACCTCAATGATTACCTCAACACCCGAGCTTACGACTTCCCTAACCGCATTCTCAATCATGAGCTTAGCCGTGGGGCTAATGGCCGACTCGCCCATAGGAATGCTTAAGCCTGGCCTCACGACCTTACCCACGCCACGCCCACCTACAATCCTTATTGTCCCTTCGCCTATTGGATGCACGCAGGCCCTGATCACGGCGTTATCCAGCTTGTCGGGGTTATCACCGGCGATTTTACGCACATCAGCACATACATAGCCGCCCTCCGTGAAGACCCTATCGACGGCCACCTCAAGCCTGAGGCCGACGGGTGTTGGTATGGTAACACTATTGGGTGTTACGCCCTTAATTAATGCCATAACCGCCGCCTTCGCGGCCGCCGCGGCGGCAGCCCCCGTGGTTATACCAAAGCGTTTAAAGTAATCAATCACACTCATACCCTGTAGCCCCTTGGCGTTATCATGAACCCTCTGTAAACATAGGTTCTTGAGTTACCTATTATTAATGTCGTATTCATATCCACGGCCTCCAAATACCTCATCCAGCTACCTAGGTTTGTCGTTAGCACGAACTCACTATCCCTATAGGCATTCCTGACTATGCCTACTGGCGTTGATGCGCCTCTGAACATGGATATTAGGTTCATGGCCTTAACAAGCACGTCTTTACTGATCGGGTTATACAGGGCAATCACGAAGTCGCCGCTCACGGCTGCCCTAATCCTCATCATAATCTCCTCATCACTAACCAATAGATTGCTTAGGTTTATGACTGCGAAGTCCATGTTGAGGGGCGCGCCTAATCTGGCGGCTGCCGCAAGGGCCGCTGTAACTCCTGGTATTATGGTAGGTCTCAGGTCGAGCCCCTCCTTACTTACTAACTCAAGGACGAGACTCGCCAACCCATAGACCTGGGGATCACCACCACTCACCAGCGATACCACATGGCCGTTGAGGGCCTTCTCGATAGCTAGCCTAGCCCTCATGACCTCCTCATGCATTCTTGATTTAATAACCTCCTTGCCATTGATTAAATCACTGATTAGATTTACGTACGTATTATAGCCAATAACCACGTCACTCTCTCTGATGGCGTTAATTGCAGCCACAGTTCTTAGCTCAGGGCTTCCTGGCCCAATGCCGACTACGTAAAGCCTACCAACCATGTCTCCTCCCTACCATGCTAATTAATTCATTGAATATGGCCACAGCCACATTACTACCCCCATACGTGCCCCTCACGACTATGCTTGGTATCCCGATTTTGATCAATTCCTCCTTAGCATCTGCTGCGTTGGTAAATCCTGGCGGTGTTGCAATTACCATGGGGACCTCGACGCCCTTCCTGATTAACCTAAGTACCTCAACGAGGGCTGTGGGTGAATTGCCAATAATAGGTATTGCGGGTTTGTACCTACTTAGTGCTATCCTCATTGACGCCGCAGCCCTCGTGATGCCGAGCTCATTAGCTAACTTAGTGGTCTCTGCATCATCTATTAAAGTCACCGTGTTGCCCCATCTAAGGCCTACCATCACCATTTTGGTATCGGCAACCACCGTGACGCCGTTATTTATTAATTCCTTAAACACGTCAGGCGTCCTTGGGTCGACATAGACGTACTTAACAAGGGCTGGATTGCCCGTGGCGAACACAGCCTTTGCCACTAGCCTAATGAGTACCTGATCATCAGTATTAAGTTCCCTACGTACTAACTCAATCACTCTATTGATGCTGTTCCTTTCAATTTCTTCGGGACTCATGACGTACCTGGTCAAGTACGTGGGTATGTCCAGGGCATTGATTATTCTTAAAAGCAACGCCTCTCTAACGAGTATGGAGTCAATCAGTGGCTTGGTAACGTAGGCCTCAAATTCGTAACCACCCCATGATGCCCTAACCCACTTATTAAATTCCTGAATGTTTAAGGACCCCATTATGTCCCTAACCACGTGATTACCCGGGCCTAGGAATGCCAATGCGATGATTATGCGCTTAATACCACGGCTTAGGTGCTCCCTCAACACATCCCTCCAATTGGGGCTTGAGTATTCATTATGGGCAATACTTACATAAGTCATTAAACCCAAGCCACTAAGTCGATTCTCAAGATAATTCTTTAGGTCATTAAACCAATCCAGGAATTCAGGTCTGCGGGATCCATGGGTTACTACGAGTATCGATGTAGGATCCATATCCTACTTAAAACCTGGATAAAAATCCTATTTAAAAGAGTTACTAATCACGACTGCAGGGTGGTATCACCATGATCGTTAAATCACTAAACTCATTGCCTAGACTTATCATGCCTGAGGCCCTGGTCCTCGTAATCCTTTGATTATTGTATGTGGCTTTCTCGATTATTGTGACCTCGGGGTCGCAGCCCAGGTCTAGTAGTGCCTTAGCGATGAGCAGTGGGCCGTGTGGGTATGGGGGCGGTAATACAATTATGTACCTCCTCAGCACCCTTAGTATAGTTTTAAGCTCCTCAAGCCTATCGTCTAGAGAACCCCTCACATGTAGTGATATTAACACTGAGGAGTCCAGGTCGATACCAAGCATTCCTAATACCGCATTTACCGAGGAGACCCCAGGCACAACCTCGTAGGTAACTCCGTACTCCCTGCATAGCCACGTGACCTTCGCCATTAACTGCGACTCCGACACCGAGGGGTCCCCATGCATGAGCAGTGCCGCGTCTTCATTAACCGCGCTCGTTATCAATTCCTTAAGGCCCTCAGCCTCATCCCTATAGCTGAGCTTTATGACCCTCTTATTGATTAAGTACTCGCTGAATCTATCAAGCACGCTGCCCCAGCCGGCCACCACGTTAACTGAGCGTAGTATGTTAAGGCCCTTAACCGTTATCAACTCCGGGTCACCAGGTCCCACGCCGATTATGTACAGCATTCAAGCGTTGTTATATGCCCAGCTTTTAAGCGTTAGACCCTCGCTACGGCCACCGTGACCCTCCCAATAACTATCTTCCTAAGAAGCAGTGAGGTACCTCCAGCAGCTAATGCAGCGAGTTCGGCAACACCCCTAACGCCTAACCTCCTTAATTCGTCACTCGGCGGTGTGGCGCACCCATGATTTACCCTCTCCAATTCATCGGTACTTACTAACCTAAAGGGTAGGCCCAATGCCTTAGCCGCCTCGCCGACCCTCGGCTTTATTGAGGCTACGGCCAAGACCCTGTCGGCCCCAATACCGAGCCTATTCAATGTAGTTCTTATGGCCTTAATTACCTCATTAATACCGGCCTCATTCATAAGCCCAACCCCAATGATTACCTTATACGGCACACACCGCAGCATCCTAATGCCCTCTAACGATTGATGGGGTTCACCCACAGTGATGATGTACTCACACCCTGCATTAACCCCAATCACGTAGCTGCCCCTTACCTCCCTTGGCAATTCATTAATGCCAATGATGCATATGGGCTTATTACTAAGGAGCGCCGAGTAGAAGTTCGGCAATTCTTCGGTATTAACAATGTCACAATGAAGAAGCCTAGCCAACTCCTCAATGCTTGTGACGCCCATGTACTCGGCGGCTGTGGTTATCACGGCCTCAGCCCCCATTAGCCTGGCAATCGCCTCAGCAACCTCATTGGCGCCCCAATGGGCGCTCAATATGGGTATTACGTACCTACCCCCATCATCAATCACAACCACTGCTGGATCCGCAACCTTAGACTTAGCATACTTACAGACCAGCCTGACGGCACCACTCAACGCCATCACCAGGACTATGGCGTCAAAGCAGTCCCAGTACCTACCCAAATCACCGTCGTACTTGATCATCGCCGTCGGCACGCCAGTCCCCCTCAACAACCTAAATAGCCTATTGGCAGTATCAGCACCGGAATCGCTTGCATAAACAATGAGCACACCCCTCCATAATCTCTCCAGGATAGACACGATATAGGATAGCAATCCTATTTATAAGCTTATAAATACACGCCGGAATTAATAGATAACGCCTAACTACTCACTTACTATCATAACGCCTAAAGAACACGTAGTAAAGTACCGGATCAAGCAATGCTATGCTACCGTTTGCCCGGGAGTGGTTTTGACCACCCTCGGGTTCATCACGGCTTTCCATCCCCTGCCCCCGCCTGCGGGAGCGTGGCTCCCATCGGCGAAGAGCGGTTCATGCCACGGTCCCCCTCACCTAGTTCATCGGGTTCATCCCTGCTATAATATCACTTTTTACAGAAAAGTTTATAAGTTTTTCTGTAGTAATTTTTCGTGGTGTAGAGAATTATGCCTGAAGAATACGTGTTTCACGCTAGGATTTCGAAAACGAGCCACGGACTGCTGTGCATATACATTCCGAAGGGGCTCAGCTCGAAGATGCAACATCTACATAGGAGAGAGGTGATAATACGTGTCACAGTACCAGATGAGTGATGATGTGGTTGATGCAACACTACTTATAAAGTATGTTACCGTTATCGGTAGACTAGTCCCCATTTCGTCGGAGGACTACATGAAGTTAGTTAGGCTGGCATATGATTTCAAGAAAGCGGTACTTTACGCCACAAGAATGATAGCCAAAGGCATAGATGCTAACTCTATCCTCAGGGAACTCAGGTCAATGCTTAACAAGGCTTATGGTGACTCAGCGTACAAGGTTGCAAAGGCAATTGTAGAAGGATGTGAATATAGCAATGGCAATCCAAGGCATATTAAGATAAAGAGGCTTTTCATTGTAAGCGATGGTGAAGCATCTAGGCTTGGAAACCGAAACATTAGGTTAGAGTCCGTAGGTGTAGTCAAGATTAAGTATCCCTACGATGGCTCGTGGCTCACCTTCAAAGCTTTATTCGGCAGAGAGTACTTACCGCTAGTTGCAGAACTGGTGGAGCTTGCTAGGCAGAAGAGGGTTAGCTATGGGGCTAGAATTGTTTTCAGAAGCGGGAGGATATACCTCCACATCTCAATACCACTAGAACTCTATCTAAAGCATTTTAAGAGGGGAGAGGCTGGGGGAAGCCTCGTTGCGGGATTCGACTTGAACAGCGATAGGATAAACATGGTGATAGTCGATAAGTACGGGAGGATAAGGGACACCAAGACCGCGTGGTTCCCGGAGGTGACATCACATGGATTCCCAAGAAACAAAGCCAAGACGAGGAGGCTTGAAGCACTCTCGAAATTGCTTAGGTATGCCTACTATCATGGTGTTGGTGTTGTTGTCTTTGAGAATTTGTTTGCCGTTAAAAAGAGAGTTTTTGGCAGGAATAGAATTGCAAATCGCAAGATAGCAAGATTTGCAAAAGGAGAATTGTTACGGCATGGCTTGGTTATGGCTATGAAGTACGGTTTCAGAGTGTATCTGGCAAATCCAAAGGGTACATCAAATTCTAGAGAACATGATGAGGTGATGAGGAGGTATGGGTTAGACAGACACACGGCATCAGCATACCTCATAGCCCTGAAAGGACTAAAACAACAATGAACAACCTCAGTTGATAATAAATGAATGTAAAAAGATTTCTATTAACATGAAAAAGGATTCAGCCCTAGGATCATTGATAATGAAAACTCTGCATAATCCATTAACAAGCCTGCTATCGTGCTACCCAGGCCATACGGAACCCTACGGACAAGCCCTGAGACTTAAATTTCTTGATTCTTGAAATTATTAAATTTCGTTTTTGAAAACTCATGGGCCTTGGGTGCGGTCTTGACAGTTAAACCTAGTCATTGCCCCTATTATCTTCTTTATTCTCTTAATGTTGTTTTCGTTTAATGTCTCCTCATACATACTTTTCAATACCTCGCAAACTAACGGCAAATTCGAAGTCTATATAAATCAAGACGAGATAAATAAACACCCAGAGTTAATTACCAAGCGCCCTCTTAACCTAGCGTTAAAGCCAGCTTTTCTAAGTCTATCCTGGATCGCTACCGCATCCTCTAGCCTACTGCGCTTAATCCTTAACTCAACACGACCAGCATCTTTCACGTGCGTGTTCATCCATACGCCGCTAATGACCTCAACCATCGACCCACCCAACGGCTTAATCCTCGTTTTAGTTAGCTCGATTAAGTTCCTAAGCTTCTCCGCATCAGGCAGTCGGCTTAGATCTTCAATCAAAGTCCTAACCCTAGGTTCACTAAGCCAACTCTGAGCTAGAGTGACAGCTCTTGACGAATAGACTTTAATTTCTTTCTTATACTTATTATCGTAATCCTTAAAGTTTAAATCCATCATTCTTTTGATGATGACTTTCCACAACTCATACTTTGATTTACCTAATATGAGCATAATTATCTTTTCCTTGGTGTTGATGCTACCATCACCTAATATTGCGAAGAGCAGAAACATTGTGAATCCATCGTTATTTAACGCGAGTACCTCCTTGGCAATCTTTACTTTACTCCCGAGCTTATGCCCGATAGCCATTAATTGCCACGTAATCTTCACATCGCTATTTTCATTAATGTTTAAGCTATGTATGCGCATATAATTTTTGCCAGGCCAAGCCATTAGCCAAGCAATGACCTGCCAGAGGTAGTTTGTGCCCATCACGGGATAGCCTCTTTCATGGATTGAACCATCCGTGAGCATTAAACCATACTGCATTGGTCTAAGCAAATCATCAAAGAATCTCGGTATATCTATGTGAATACCTTTAAGGTTATTCAAGGTTAATCTAATTATTATACTACCTGACTTAGCGGTCCTTTTTACACTAATTGCTAGGTGTTCCGTGTATAGGTGTGCTATGAATGACTTAGCAGCGTTGATCGGATCTCCGCTTATTGCAATCTTCACCTCACCGCTTCTTAACTTTTTAATTAATTCCTTAAGCTCTTTTCGATAAATCTTTAGCCAACCCTCCCTTGTTCGATTAACCAATTTAAGCATCTTCATGCCTATTTTATATACCGCCTTCCTCAACCTAGTAATATCATCATCACCTCTATTAGCCCTTGCCTTGATTTCCAGTAACCAATCACTCAGAGCATTAATCGCATAATCAAAGGGTGTGTTCTCGTCGTTTAATAACACGTCTCTGTACCTCTCGACTCGCGCTAAAAACTCATTAATTAATTTATTTACCTCCTCAATTATTTTAGGGCCTTTGACCTCCTCACCGCATTTAAGTCTCTCCGAGCCCCTTGTCTTTTTACCCCAGCATATTCTTAAGCTGAGAGTCATGGAAATATCTAAGTAATACTCACAACGTGATTAATAAGCCACTGATGAACCGGTACTGAATTAATTTAAGTACTTAATTGAAAGAAGCATGGAGTGCTTTAGTATTACCACTTAGAGGTACTTAATAGATAAATCAGAATAATTAGGAAGGGTAAAAGCACTAAGTAACGAGCCAAAGACCGTTAAGGTGAAGTGTATATGCGGAGATAAGTAAGCGAGTATGCTGTAACTTTGGACAGAGTAATAAGGTGCTTAATCGAGTTATTTAGCGAGTAATTATGTCATACTGTTACCACAGCACTAATCATTAACGCCATAAATATTACAAGTACATTAAAGCCGCTAATCCACATAATGAATCCATGAAACCACAGTGCTCTTAATCACCTAAACATTAACACTAAACTTTTTATAAATTATAAATTTAATTATTATTATGAGCATATGAGCAAGAGTTAATATTGAATTACTATGGACGAGGCACGGAAGCCAATACGAATGTGCCATGAATAAAGTTTCCTCGCGCATGGGCGTAGTAGTAGTTGTAGTAGTTAATGTTTAATACATTGCCGAGTGATGAGGTATATCGTGTTAATTTAATTTTGAAGCTAAGTAAACCGGCGCTTCCCGTGGCTGTGCCGAATACTGACGTTATGAAGAGTAGGGCCTTATTATTAGTGGTGCTGAAGATGGCCATGGAAATCACGAATAGGGTGGACATTATGATGAGGGCGTCTCTCCTACCTATTAAGTCACCGAGAAATCCAGAGGCAAGTACCAGGGTTGCTGAGGATATTGAGGCAACAAGGAAGTAGAGGCCGATGAGGGCTGCCGAGAATCCAATAGACTTTAAATACAGTGGTATTACGAAGGTTAAGTAACCAAAGGCCAGGCTCCTAATAGCCCTTGACGCAATTAGCAATGCAACATCTCTACGCATTTAACATCACTTACGGGGATACTTATTAAAGGAGTGCTTAGTCGCATGCTGTGCATTCGCCGCCATCGATTACGATCGTGTGCCCGGTTATGAATGATGAGTCATCGCTAAGCAGGAAAACCACTGCCCTAGCCACCTCCTCAGGCTTGCCCAGCCTACCCATGGGTATATAGTTGATCAATTTCCTAACCTCATCATTACTTAACCAATTAACCCAACCAGTCTCTATACTGCCGAGTACTACGGCATTTACCCTAATCCTAGGCGCCAGTGAGAGGGCCATGGACTTGGTGAGGGCTATTATACCCGACTTAGCGACCAAGTATGGGATGCCCGTGGTATCGCCAGTCCTTGCTGTTATCGAGGCCACATTAACTATGGAGCCACCATCCCTCATTAACTCAATACCAAATTTACTGCAGAGGAACGTACCTTTTAAATCGACTGTGATTACCTCCTCAAAATCGCTCCATGTTAATTCACGGAGTCTCTTATTCCAGATTGTTGCGGAGCCATGGCCCGCGTTGTTAACCACACCATGTAGTACCCCGTAATCCCTTTCAATTAATTTAAACATGGACTTAACCTCGTCCTCTCTGGATACGTCGGCTTTAATCACAGATGCATCAAAGCCACTCCTCCTTAACTCAAGCATTAATTCCTCGGCCTCCTTGGCTGAGGACCTATAGTTTATTATTACCCTGGCACCCTCCCCAGCAACCGCCCTGGCTATGGCCCTGCCGATACCCCGGGAAGCCCCCGTAACTAGTATAACCTTATCCTTGAGCCTACCCATTATTAATGAATTAACTGCAGCAGTAAAAGGGATTCCTCCCCCTTCTCACCTTTCTTGGTTCTTCCCGTACCTATCCTCTATCACTCTTTTTATCTCATTCAATTTATCAAGAACGCCCTCACGCCGAGCCCTATCAATTAGGTAATCCCAATCCACGTTACTCCACTGCGCGGCTAAAACCGCCGCGGCCCTTTCGCAGTCAGCGTCTGAAGACCAATAAACGCATGCATTCAGACTCGTAATCACGTTGTCCTCAGGCGACTCAATATAGACGTGCCCATCACCCACCCTCAACACCTTAACCCTACCCACGTATGTCACACCAACCACGTCTAGGGTTAACACACCAAAATAATCGCTGACCCATACCCTACCCTCCCTCCTAGCGTTTATGCTTCTTAACTCCTCATGGAGTATATCCATGGCTCTCTTGGAATCCCTGGAGTCAATAATTATATCAACATCCCCAGTCCTATAAACCCCGCCACTATACAGTTCTGAGGCAAAGCCGCCGACAATGATGATCCTACCCACACCCTCAGACTCAAGCCTATCATTAACCCTCGCAAGGAAATTGAGCAATGAGTTCCCCTGTCCGCCATCAACCTTGATACTCATTAATACGCAGTCATTATTAACACAATTAATGAGATAGCGGGTGAATAATGACCAGTCATTCACGATCAGGTAATCATTGGTAATACGTACATAACCTCTCCCTGCTATGGCACGTGACAGATCAATAATCATCTCAAGTCTCTCCTTAACACGATCCGGCGGTAACCTACGTACACCCCTTCTACCAAATATTGATCTAACATTACGCATTATGCCACTACTATAGTGAATCAAGGTGGGTAATAAAGCTGAGTTTCAACTAATCATGGAATTACTTATTAAGGGATTATTGATTAGGCGCTATAATGGATGCCGTATTGCTAAGGAGGAACAAAAGAGACCCGAGGGAAATTAGGGCTTGGTTCAGGGAGAGGTTGTCAAGACCCGGCATTGTTATTGCCCCAGGAGCTTTCGACGCATTTGTTGCCCTAATGATTCAACAACTTGGCTTCGAGGCACTCTACGTCTCTGGTGCAGCCTTCAGTAGCTCCCTGGGCCTGCCCGACCTCGGTGTGTTCACGCTAGATGAGTTGGTTAGGTTTACTAAGTATATTACGGATGCCGTGGACATACCCGTGATTGTAGATACAGACACGGGTTTTGGGGAAACCCTAAATGTGGTTAGGACGGTTAGGGAGTTCGAATCGATAGGTGCCTCGGCTATACAAATCGAGGATCAGGAATTACCTAAGAAGTGCGGTCACCTAAGCGGGAAGCACGTAGTACCTGCTGATGAAATGGTTAAGAAGATTAAGGCGGCTGTTGAGGCAAGGAGGGATGAAAACTTCCTAATAATTGCGAGGACCGATGCCCGAGGTGTTTATGGGCTTGATGAGGCCATTTGGAGGGCGCAGGCATATGTGGAGGCTGGCGCTGACATAATATTTCCCGAGGCCCTGGAGAGTAAGGAGGAGTTTGCTAGGTTTGCCAGGGAGGTTAAGGCGCCATTGCTTGCTAATATGACAGAGTTCGGAAAGACTCCGTATATAACGGCTAAGGAGTTTGAGGAGATGGGTTATAAAATCGTGATATTCCCGGTGACAACCTTTAGGGTCGCCATGAAAGCCGTTAAGGATGCATTGATTGAGCTTAAGGAGAAGGGTACCCAGAAGGATTTGCTTAATAAGATGATTAGTAGGCAGGAGCAGTACGAGGTTATTCATTACTGGGATTATGAGAATTGGGATAAGGATCTGAATGAGAGGGTGAGTAAGGAGTTCGCAGGTAAACTAAGGCTTAAGAAGAATTAATACCACGCTGACATGGTAATGCTAAAATAAGCCCGAGTTAAAATCATGATTTAATATGTCGAGCTTGGGTATTAAGAGGGTCGCCGTACTGGGCGCCGGTACGATGGGTCATGGCATAGCCGAGGTATTTGCGATGGCGGGTTTCGAGGTTAACCTCATGGACATATCTGATGAGATCCTTAGGAACGCCCTTAACAGGATTCGGGATAGTCTCGAAAGATTAAGCAGGAGGGGTGAGCTGAGGGAGAGTGTTGACTTGATAATGCCCAGGATACACACAACCACCAAGGTTGCTGATGCCGTTAAGGACGTAGATTTCTTAGTTGAGGCCGTGCCTGAAAACGCCGACTTAAAGAAGAACATATTCAGGGAGGCAGATCAGTATGCGCCACCCCATGCAATATTTGCGTCTAACACGAGTACCATACCAATAACCGAGTTATCGGAGGCCACGTCACGTAAGGAGAAATTCATTGGGATGCACTTCATGAATCCACCACCGCTCATGAAGCTCGTGGAGATAACCAGGGGTAGGTACACAAGTGATGAGACTGTCAACATAACCGTTCAATTAACTAGAATACTCAATAAGGAGCCCGTCGTTGTTAATAAGGACGTACCTGGGTTCATAGTTAATAGGGTATTGTTTAGGGTCATGCTGGAGGCATGTCGTGAGGTGGTGCAGGAAGGCATTAAGATAATTGACCTAGACGCCATGGCGAGGAATGTGCTTGGTCTGCCAATGGGTCCCTTTGAACTTCTCGACTACATAGGCCTTGACACAAGTCTCTTCATAGTTAAGGCGATGACCGAGAGGGGGTTTAAGGCTCATTCCTGCCCATTGCTTGAGGAATTAGTGAGTAAGGGTAAGCTCGGTGTTAAGTCTGGCGAGGGCTTCTACAAATATCCAGGCCCTGGTCAGTACGTAAAGCCTAAGGTATTACCTGAACAAGGCCTTGAGCTTGACCCAGTAAGGTTGATGGCCCCGGCCATTAATGAGTTGGCTTGGCTTGTTAGGGAGGGCGTGGCTACGGTAGATGATATCGATAAGAGCGTGGAGCTTGGCCTTAATTACCCATGGGGATTATCCGAGTTCGCTGATGAGGCTGGCATTGATAATATTGTCGATGCATTAACGCAACTTAAGGGCGTCAGTGGCTGGGAGGAGTATGAGCCAGACCCATTGCTGACTAACTATGTTAAGGAGGGTAGGTTAGGTAGAAAGAGTGGTAGGGGTTTCAGGGAGTACCCTGAGGTTGAGTTTAGGAAGTATGAAGAGATAATGCTTAGGATTGATCCGCCAAGTGCTTGGATAATTCTGAATAAGCCTGATAAATTGAATGTATTAACTCCGAAGATGGCTGACGAGATTGTCAATGCGCTGAGGAGTGTTGAGGATGATCCAAGGGTCAGGGTTGTGGTTATCACGGGTAGCGGTAGGGCATTCTGTGCGGGTGCTGATATTAATCAATTCCAGAATGCAACGCCAATGCAGATGTTCAAGGCAATGAGGCATTACCACTCAATGACTCTGGAGATCGAGTACTACACGAAACCCGTGATAGCGGCGATAAATGGTTACGCCCTTGGTGGTGGCCTGGAGATCGCCATGGCATGCGACATTAGGGTTGCCAGTGAGGATGCATTACTCGGCCAGCCCGAGATCAACCTGGGCATAATACCGGGTGCAGGAGGAACGCAGAGGCTGACTAGGTTGACGAACCTAGGCATTAGTAAGGAGTTAATACTCACGGGCAAGCAAGTAAGTGCCAAGGCTGCTCTTGAGTACGGCGTCGTTAATAGGGTCGTGCCAAGGCACGCCCTTGAGTATGAGGTGATGAGGTGGGTTAAGGAACTAGCCTCAAAGCCACCACTAACGCTTATGCTCGCTAAGTACGCAATTAATTACGGTTATGAGGCCCCAATATGGAGTGCATTAAGCAATGAGGCCTCATTATTTGGCGTGGCAATATCGACTAAGGATGCACAAGAGGGTGTCAGGGCTTTCCTAGAGAAAAGAAGGCCAAGGTTTACCGGTGAGTAAATTACCAAAGCTTAAACTTGGTCGTCCCACCACTTATTAATTCAATCAGTACTATGATTATTATGGAGATTATTAACGATGCAGATGCATAACCAAGGGCTAAGGGCAGGCCGTAAACCTCGTATGTATACCAAATCAGTATTGGTAATGGATATACATAATTGAATAATGGCGGATTAATTACGTAATAGGCTAGGATAACTATTGAACCAAACTCACTAATTGATCTACCCCACGAAAGCAGGAATGAGGATATTAACTCCCTCCGTGCCATTGGAATGACAACCCTCAAAAAGACACCCCACTGGCTGAGCCCCAGGGTTAAGCCCACATACTCATATACGGGATCAAGCCCATCAAATACCTGCCTGAGGGCGCCTATGGTTATTGGTGCTGAAACTATGAAGTACGCAGCCACTAAGCCCCATATGGTGTCCACGAATGGTAACCTACGTATTATGGGTATTGGGGATATTGGCGATACGAGTATTAAAAGCGACAGACCAACTATCGTGTGAGGTATTGTTAATGGGCTCGTCAGAAGACCCCCAACAATATTGTCGATAGGCCTCGGTATCAACCCACGGGATATGGCGTAAGCAGTCGGTAACCCGAGGATTAAGGTTAGTGCCGCGGCTATCATAGCGCCGAGTAGCGTCACCACAACGCCCTCTATAAATAACGTACTTGTGAAGGCGCTTATTAAGTATCCATAGCCCTCATACAGTAGTACGACCATTGGCAATAACAGCATTAATGAGATGAGTATTATAAACGGTGTAAAGGCATGTCTCGAATTATCCAAACGAACCACCTCATTAACCACCGTACTTAAGTAATGAGGAATTGACAAGAATCCTAATCAGTGGTGGTGCAGCGCTTACGTTGCCGTAAAATATCGCTGGCGTTAATGGCTCAATACCGAGCTTTTTCATTAATTCATGACCACCCGGCGTTAATAGATATATTATCAATTCCTCAGCAAGCACCTTATTAGGTGCCTGGTTGGGTATTGTCAAGGCAAGCTGAATGGGCGCACCCTTAACCACTAGGTTTTGCCCATTAACTACTATGGTGACGTAAGACTCACTGTAATAACTTGAGTATGCAGGGTCCCCTAAATTAACCTGAGGCGGCAGTGGGAAGTAGGGCAACCCAGCACTTTCGGCCGACGATTTGTAAATCGCGATGTCAAACCAAACCTTACCTGTCTCAACGGGACCAAACAACTCACTACCAGCAAGTACCTCGTAGACATTGCCCGTGCTGTTAGCATAATTGAATAGGTTAACGTAGTAATTCCTCCCTAACCCCCAGTAAATGCCGGTTAACTGAAGCACCATTAATGCCCTATAGCCCTCGGGATCCGTATTCGGGTTAGACATGCCTATGGCATAGGCGCCGTAATCACGTGCCAAGTCAAGAGTTTTGTTTGAAAATATTAAGTCGAGGAATTCCCTAGTTATGATCATGGCCTCGGTGTAATTACCATCCCTCAATGCCTCCTCCTCAGCCATTGTTAGGTTATTAACAGTATTCAGTAATGATTTAGGCATGTTAGGCGAGTACGCGATGACCATTTGATCACCAGCAATGGCTATGTACCAACTCGTTATATTACTTGGGTATAGAAGTGACGTTAATATGTACGGGTCTATACTCGCATAGATTGAATAACCACTTGGGTTAAGTATAACCTGCCTTGCCGCCTGTACGGAGCCCATGCCGGTTACAACAACGTTAATCCCCAACTCCCTACCTGCCTCCCTAAATAACTGCGCATATAATGATGCAGTGATTACGCTTAGGGCTTGCTGCGTTACCGCCTTAGGTGTTTGAGATTGGTGAATTGATGGTATTGAATACCCTATTAATAAGCCCACTAATAATGAGATCACCACTGATGCTATTACGCCGGCCTTCATTGAGTTACGGTACCTAATGCGCTTATTTTAAGATAGTTCTGCTAATTTATCATTAAAGTATTTTAAGTTAATTTATACAGTGATTATATTGTATAAGAATGGTAAGGACGAACTTCGATGCGCGTAAGTCAATCTTCGTTAAGAGACTGATTGAGGAGAGTAATCAGCATAGGGTTGACTTTGACATTTATGACTTCCTGCTAACCTTTAATAAGTCGTTGAATGATTACTACACAACGAGTAGTTGCAGCGGCCGTATCGCCTTAGCCAAGGCTCCACGACTTAGCTACTCAAAGGGTTCAGGGCTTTTTAAATTCGTTGCTAAGTGGCATAGACCTGTTACCTACAGTGAGATAATCAACGTCATTAATGAGGTTGGTGATGGTGATGTGTGGTTACTTGTTAGGGCACCGATAATGCACTTTGTGGCCAGGGACCTAAATGGTGCATTAAGGATATTAAGGATCGCGAGGGAGGCTGGGTTTAAGCATAGTGGTATTTACTCCGTGACTCATGACGGAGTTGTGGTTGAGGTTCAAGGTGAGGATCGCTTTGAGGTTCCCATAGTAATTAATGGTAGGTTAATAGTGCCCACAGAGGAACTGAGGCGTATTGTTGATGTGGCCAATGAAACGTTAATATTTGGGAAGTTTAGGCTGGCGCACTTAATACGGTTAATAGAGGTTAAGTTGCTTGGTCGGACTGACCTGGGCGACATGCCTAGAACGTATTTCAGGGAGTCTTATAGAGAGTTTAATGTTGAAAATATAAGTATTGAGAATTCCATATAATTACGTATTGAATTATCGTTAGGAATATTTCAGCGGAATAAGATTTTTAAATGAATTTTTCAATCGCCATCATGGTGGGACAATTGCAACGGTAAAGGAACCAATCCTTGAGGTTATCGATGTTGGTTATAGCTACAAGACTGAGAAGGGTCCCATACCAGTCCTCAAGAACATAAATTTTAAGGTTCATTCTCACGAATTTGTATCCATAGTTGCACCGACAGGCACTGGAAAGACGACATTACTTAGGATAATAGCCGGCTTAAGGAGGCCAGATAGCGGTAAGGTGCTTCTTATGGGCGAGGAAGTTAAGGGACCAACGCCTAAGCTTGCCATGATATTTCAGGACTTTGCCCTCTACCCCTGGCTTACGGCACTCGAGAATGTGGAACTGGCGCTACTTCATAGGAAGGATCTTAGTAAGGAGGTTAGGAGGGAAATTGCTCGGAAGTACCTCGAGCTGGTGGGCCTCGGTGGTTTTGAGGATTATTACCCAAGGGAGTTGAGTGGTGGTATGAAGCAGAGGGTGGCGATTGCAAGGGCGCTAGCTGCGCAGCCAGTGGTTTTGCTGATGGACGAGCCCTTCGCAAACCTAGACGCAATAACCGCCGAGGGCCTTAGGGCCGAGATATATAACATGGTTTTTAATGAGGAGTCCACAGTAAGGGCCATCATAATGGTCAGCCATAACCTTGAGGAGGTCGTGGAATTGAGTGATAAGGTGATAATACTTGGTGGGAGGCCCGCGAGTATTATTGCCGAGGTCGAGATTAAGTTGCCAAGGCCTAGGAATACGAGGGATATAGAGTTCCAGGATTATCTAGATAGACTTTACTCCCTGCTGTCGATAAGCCTTAAGGTTTAGGCGATGGCTATGGGCATTTGGTCCATAGCCCTCATAGCGTTCTTGGCAACACTTGCTACATTTGGTAGGGTTACGCTAACGATAGTGCTTGGTATAGTGCTTGGTTGGTTCCTGGGTTACGCCGCGGCTAAGAGTGGACTCTTTGAGAGGGTATTCCTATCAATCACCCAGACACTTGAGGCCGTCCCGGTCATTACATTCTTCCCAATAGTCCTGGTATTCTTCGTCAAGTCAATAGGTGGTTACATAGGTACTGAATTAGCCGTAGACTTCCTGGTTTTCACGGCTGTTGTTTGGAACATATGGGTCGGTGAGTATGAGGCCATAAAAACCGCGCCCCAGTCACTTGAGGATGCCGCTGAGATGTTTAACCTCAGCTTCTGGGGTAGGTTTAGGTACTTATATATACCGGTCACAATGCCCAGGGTCGCTGGTAACGTCTTAGTTAGCTTCGCTGATGCCTTATTCTACATAGTAGTTAGTGAGGTGATTACGCTGGGTACCACGCAGTACTCCGTCTTCGGCATAGGCGCGTTGATAGCCTCCTGGACGAGTAAGGGCGAGTGGGTACCCGCATTTGTAGGGTTAGGTATATTGGTCGTGATGGTAACCGCGGTACTCTTCGGGGTGCTTAGGCCATTCGTTAACTGGGCCGTTAAGTATAGTTACGACCCATTCATGGAGGTTACAAGGACGAGGATTAGGAGGCCCATAATAACAAGCCGCGTTAGATCACTGGCTGCTAGGAATATGAGGTACATAAGAAGGGTTGTGGCTGTTGAGGATGCAATAATGCCGATATTCATAAGGGCGTCTAGCTATGCCGTTAGGCATAGACTATTAGTGAGGCCTAGGCCTAGAAACATAATAACCAGGACTGAGAAGTACATAGGCATAGGCGTGGCTACGGCTATTATCATTCTCTTGGCATACTTAATCTATAGTTCCTGGCAAGTGACATGGGTTCCAATAATAAATAACTTATACGATCACGGTTTACTTTACCTTTATTACCTTGGACTTGATTGGTTAAGGATTGCCTTAGTTACCGCCGCCTCGATAATAACCGCGATCCCAATCAATTATTTAATGGTTACGCATAGGAGGGTTGAGGCAATATTGCTACCAATACTTGAGGATTTGGCGTCAATACCGGTATCAGCTTACTTGCCATTAATTGCAATACCCTTCACGACATACGTAGCCACCACACTTGGGCTCCACGTATCTCTTGAGTTATTAGTATTCCTTGTGGCTTACCTAAGCACTGCCTGGTACGTGATTTATAACATGTATGTTGGTATGAAGACGATACCCAGGAGTCTGTGGGATGTGGCTGAGAACCTGAGGTTAGGGACGTGGCAGAAGCTCAGGAGGTTAGCCATACCAGGCGCCATGCCCGCTACAATAACTGGGCTTGCCAGCACGATTGGCTCGACATGGGGAGGGCTTGAGGTTGCTGAATACATTCAGGGCCTTAATGGGCAGGTTTACATGGTCCATGGATACACCGCCCTAATGGATTACTACACGGCGGTAGGCAACGTGGTTGGTCTTGAGGCTATGAGCTTAATACTTGCCATAAACGTAATACTACTTAGTGTATTCCTCTGGAGGAGACTGTTTAAGTTGGCTAGAGAGAGATATAGGCTTGAAGGTGCAATAACCCTTTGATCTTATTCTACGCTATTTACCTCAATCGCGTGTAATAAGACTTATAAGTATTCTAATGCATACATGTAAATAGAAGTGCTATGTCTAAGGAGGGCCAGGGGCAGGAGGGTGAGGAGGCGTACTCTAGAACCACTATTATGGTCCCTAAGAACATCGCATCCGAACTTTCACGAGTAGCTAAGACTAGGGGAAGGACATTATTCCATGTAGCTGGTGAGGGCTTAAGATTAACAACGGAGCTCATTAAGGATGGTTTCGAGCCGTCAGACCTAATTTACTTCTGGAGATTGTATAAAATCCTTAGCTCAATGGATGTAATACCAATGCCCATGAAATTGATTGAGGAGGTGTGCACACACGTAACATCCGTATTAATAAATTTCTCCAACAATGAGAAGTTACCAGCTGAATTTAGGGAGGAGGCGGGTAAAGCCGTGAATGAGCTATGGAATATTTATGAGAAATACGGGCATCAGGTGGGTGCGTTAATTAGGATGGAATTCGACAATCTTGAGGAGCTTCTTGAGGCGGTCTCGAGGGTTAGTCGATTATTGGCCGTTAGGCATGTCGAAGTTAAGAAGTTGGGTCCTAACACCATTGAGTTAATGGCGATAGGCCCCAGTGGGACTTCTGATATTGGTAATAAGGCGCTTTTATCATTTATTAGGGGATTCGTCACTCAATATGATTATGAGGTTGTCTCTGAGGAGGCGAGGGCCAACGTGCTCAGGGTAGTATTACAGAAGAAGGCCTAGTGCAGGGTTATTATCAATAATTTTCAGTTTTATATCATATTATTATTGTTGCTAGGTTTGAGATGCCGGGCCACCTCAGGGCTGCCTCCATGGCCACTGGACCGTGTATCTCACTGCCCTTTGGTGCGCCGTTTTCATCGGTAATCACCACGGCATTATCCTCAAAGGCTATCCAGGTACCGTCAGGTCTCCTATACGGTCTCCTCTGCCTAATGACAATGGCCCTAAGTATCTGCTTCCTAACCTCAGGCTTTCCCTCAACAACGCTAACAACGACCATGTCGCCAACAGAGGCCCCGGGTATCTCCCTATGAACAGGCTTCGCAGTATGCCCTATAATGCCTATGACCCTGACCAGCTTAGCACCACTATTATCCGCTACAGGGACTAAGCTGTTTATGAATATACCTGGTGTCTTATGGAACCTCCAACTAACGCCTACTTGACGCGCACCGCCTCTTTTCGCCATTGATAATGCCAACCACGCTTGCCTTATTAAACTTATCCACCTATTCCCTAACGATTAATTGAAGACCCATTGACTTAGCGATCTCCGTTATTGATAACCTCCTTAAAACTGCATCATTAATTATCCTGATGACCTCACTTATGTTAACCCTAACCTGGGCCTTAGTATCCCTATCCCTAATCGTTACTGTATTGTCAGCTGGGGTCTTATCATCTATTGTTATTGCGAAGGGCACGCCTATGGAATCATACTTAGCATACCTACTGCCTATTGTCCCATCATCATCGTAAACAGCCCTTATCCCAGCCAGCGATAATTCCTTAAAGATCCTCTTGCCAATACTCACATACTCCTGCTTCTTAATTATTGGTAAAACCACGGCCTTTATTGGCGCAATGTCAGGCGGCAACCTAAGCAGCGGCTTCCCATTAACCTCCGTATATGCGTGTTCCAGGGTTACATAGACGATCCTATCGACGCCGAAGGAGGGCTCAACATCATGCGGAATAAACCTCTCAATATGCACTTTCCTCCTCTCCTCCTTAATGAAAACCATATCGCTCGTTATGGTATACCCCTCAATGACGGCCTTACCCCTGCTAGCTAATTCACTAGCTAACCACCTTGGGTCAGCCCTACCGATGGCCTGCATGACCTTAGCCATCTCATTACCAAAGACCTCCCTAATCCTCTGCGGGTTTGGGTAAACCCTAGCCTCAATAACCTCCTTTGGCGTGGCCAACCTCCTCTCAACTGTTAGGTCATAACCACTGTACTTAGCATGCCTACTGAGGTCGTAGTCGGTCCTATACGCATGACCGCTGACCTCAACCCAACCAAACCTCTCACTGTAAACCATCTGGTCAAAGCTAGCCGCTGAGTAGTGAGCTCTCTCCTCAGGTAATTTAGCGAGGAAGTACTGATGATCAAGCGGTACGCCAAGTTCGTTCATGTATATCGTGGCCAAGCCCATGAAGAACGCCATCCACTCATTAGGCACAACACCGTTCTCAACGGCCTCCTTAGGTCTAAACTCCCTGGGCTCCTTAACGCCAGCCGCAACGTCCCTCTCAGGTATTATCCTTAACTTAACGTCCAACTCATCGAGGTATGGGCACTTGGCATTTTCTGGGTCAAAGAAGAACTCAATCTCCATCTGTGTGAACTCCCTAAGTCTAATTAAGCCCTGCCTGGGTGATATCTCATTCCTGCCGACCTTACCGATCTGGGCAATACCGAGTGGTAACTTCCTACCCATTAGATTAAATACCCTTGGGAATGACACGAACATTCCCTGGGCAGTCTCAGGTCTCAGGTAACCAATGTTATCGCTGTAAGGTCCTATTGTAGTTTGAAACAATAGGTTAAAGGGCTTAACATTACCCAACTCGCCACCACAAACAGGGCATTTAATGCCATACTTCCTAATTAACCCGTCAAGCTCCTCAAGACTTAAACCCTCGGTCTTTATCGAAATGCCCCTCTTACCAAGCTCCTCCTCTATCAAGTGATCAGCCCTGAACTTGCGACCACACTTGGTGCACTCAACGATTGCATCCGTAAAATGCTCAAGGTGTCCACTGGCCTCAAATACTATCTTCGGCATTATTATCGGCGTCTCAACCTCAACTATGAAGTCTTGGTATGGGTAAATGAAGACCCTACGCCACTTCTCAATGATGTTCCTCTTCAATTCAACGCCAAGTGGTCCATAATCATAGAAACCACCAACCTCAGCCTTACCCCTATAAATCTCAAAGCTCGGATAAAAGAATCCACCCTCGCTCATTAGCTCCAGGAATTTTTCGAAATCCATTCGTCACGATAATTACTGGGCGTATTTAAATAATTTTCACAGGTAATTAAGTACGTCCAATATTAACTTGATAATCGTTGGCAACGACATTAACCCTGGGTCATTGGGCGGTGAGTACTCAACGAGATCCACCGCCTTAACTCTGGAACCGCCATAGTCGAGAACAGCCTTAATAATCCTCAGTAGCTCGCCGTAGTTAAGCCCGAAACCCTCCGGGTTACCGACACCAGGCATTATCGAGGGATCAAGAACATCAACATCAATGCTGAGGTGTATTGGCCCAGGGTAACTATCAATCACACCTCTAATGAGAAGCCTAAGCTCGTGGTAATCCATGGACCTTATATCCCTAGTTGATAATAACGTGGAATTCTCGAGACCCCTCACAAAATTAATTTCCTCCTTATCGTATGACCTAAACCCAAGGAAAACAAGTGACTGAGGCCTAACCTGATTAATTATGTGCCTTACGAATGTGGCATGTGATAAAGACTGCCCCAGCGGCCACTCCTCCCTTGAATCCAAGTGCGCATCTACATGTATGTAAATGCCGTATGAACCCTGTGACTCCCTAACAGCCCTGGCAACACCAAGGCTTAGCGTGTGTTCACCACCTATATTGACTACCCTACCCCATGTATTAATGGCATCCTTAACCACTAAGTTGATCCTCTCTAGATTCTTGTCGGCCATGCCCTGCATTAACGATAAATCCCCCAAATCGCAGGCCTTCTCAAGTGGGTCAATGCCCAGATCCTCGGTAGGTGTAAATTCGAAGTACTGGCTCCAGGTCCTAATAACACTGGGCGCGAATCGTGTTCCCGGTCTAAAACTGACCGTATCTTCCATGGGTATACCAAGTATTGGTATACCACGGCCACACTTGGGCACTCCGAATAATGTGTATTGGGGGACGACGTAGAAGTCGATATTATTGCTCATGGAAAATCACCTCCATAATCCTCTCCTTAATGGCTAAGAAACTTGAATACGTAACTTCCCAGGCACTAGCCTTATTATACTCATTTAAGTCATTACCTAACTTCTCGCCAGGCTTAACTACGTAAATATTAACACCAGCCCTTCTAAGTATGAGGTATGAGGGATAACAAAGTGAGCCGTGTGGTGCTAATACCATCGTTGCATTAAGCTCGACACACCTCTTAGCGACCGTTGGTCTCTTATTCACGGAGTTTAGAGCTGGGTTAACCTCCTTATGAATTATGACCCCATTCTTAATAAGGACTAAGTACTGAGCCCTAGAAAATAAATCAAATGTTAAATCCTCATTAATCGTGGTACACACAACATCATCCTTTCCGATCATTAATACCAACAGCGTGCCTCAAATATATACCTTTAAAAACATTCGGAGTTAAGTCATAAGTTTTACCTTAAGTTAGATAATACGCGTGAATTACTTTACGAAAATCTATTTAAAGGAATTAGGTAATGAGAGCTTAGAGCCCATACCTGCCTTGCATTCACACCATTGGGTCACCCAACGACCCGGCAAAACCGGGCCGCTGGGACCCAATGGTGTGGGTGCATGCAGGGGGCAAATCCTCAATTACTTAATTGTCTTATAATCTTAAGTTAATAGTTAAATTAATATGTTACGTGTTTTCTCAATGCTTTATTTATGGAAATATAGAATAAAGGGTTTATAAAAGGGCTCTATAACGAGTCCTTGACCAAGAATGAGCGCATCAACCATTGAAATAACGTTTTTCGGTAGGGGTGGGCAGGGCGCCGTAACCGCTGCTCAGATAATTGCCCAGGCAGCGATTAGGCGCGGTTTATTTGCAAGTTCGTTCCCTGAGTATGGCGCTGAACGTAGAGGCGCGCCTGTTAGGGCCTACGTTAGGTTATCCCGAGAGCCGGTATTAGCGAGGGAACCCATTGAGAGGCCGGATATTTCCGTGGTCTTTGATACGAGACTACTAAGTGTCTTCAATATACCGCAGATAACGAAGAGCTATATAGTCATTAATGCGTTAAGTATCGACGATGTTAGGCAGTCCATAGGTAAGTTCAGTGGTAAGGTCGTTTATGTGAATGCGTATGAAATATCCACGAAGCATCTAGGCAAGCCTATAGTCAACACAACGATGCTTGGCGCGTTACTTAAGGTTCTTGACTTAATAGACCTAGATACCGTTAAGGAGTTGGTTTTAGAAACCTTCGGTAAGAGACTCGGTAAGTCAAATGTAGACGCTTTAGAAGAAGCTTATAAGGCGGCTGAGGTGGTCGTGCTATGATGAAGCAATTAACCTGGAAGGATTTACCAATCGGTGGCGTAGTTACTGAGCCAGGTAATGCGCGTAAGAACCTAACCGGTACTTGGAGGACTGAGAGACCCGTTATTGATCAAGATGCGTGCATTAGGTGTAGGATTTGCTGGATGTATTGCCCTGAACCGGCAATACTTGAGTTGAAGAAGCCTTATGTCACGAAGACGGGCAAGAAGTATGACTTAACTTATGAGATTGATTACGACCACTGCAAGGGCTGTGGGATATGTGCCCATGAATGCCCAGTCAAGGCAATAAAGATGGTGCCAGAGGTGGCTGGGTAATGGCAGTCGCAAAGGCATTGAGCGTTAGGGAGGAAGTCGTTAAGGAAAGGCTTGGCTTAACATCAAACTACGCGGTGGCATACGCGGTTAAGGCCGTTGATGTTGACGTAATTGCGGCATACCCAATAACGCCACAGACTACAATAATAGAGAAGCTTGCCGAGTTCGTAGCCAACGGCGAGATAGATGCTGAGTATATACCCGTTGAGTCTGAGCATAGTGCCTTATCGGCCGTCGTGGGAGCGGCAGCGGCTGGTGCTAGGGTGTTTACTGCAACGTCAGCCCAAGGCCTTGAGTTCATGCATGAAGTACTCTACATAACATCCGGACTTAGGTTGCCGGTGGTCATGGCTGTTCCCGGTAGGGCATTGTCAGCGCCAATAAGCATTCATGGTGATTACCAAGACATAATGAGTGCCAGGGATGCTGGCTGGATCATGCTCATTGCCTCCTCTGCTCAGGAGGTTTATGATTCGATTATTATGGCGTATAGGATTGCCGAGGATGGTAGGGTCCTGCTACCTGTCATGGTCGCGTACGACGGATTCCTAATGAGCCACACCACAGAACCCGTGGAGATCTATCATGAGGAGTATGTCAGGAAATTCACGCCAAGGAATCTAAACAGGTATAGGCTTGACCCAAGAAGTCCAATAACCATTGGCGTCATTACAAGCCCTGATTGGTACTACGAGATCAAGTACCAAGCAATTAAGGCGCTTAAGGATTCAAAGGGCATCATTAAGGAGGTTCATGAAGAATTCAATAAGTCCTTCGGCACTAATTACGACATAATCGAGAAGTACATGCTTGATGATGCGGATTACGTATTAATAACCTATGGAGGGGCATCAAGCGGCAATGCCAAGGAGGCTGCTAAGAGGGCTAGGGAAAGGGGGTTAAGGGCTGGTGTTTTAAGGATAAGGTTATTTAGGCCATTCCCCACGGATGAAGTGGTAAATGCTATTAAGGATGCCAAGGCGATAGCCGTTATTGATAGGGCATTATCGCCGGGCAATACGTATGAGGGCCCTGTATTTAATGATGTGGTCTCGGCATTGTATAGTAGGGGTGTTGATAAGCCAGTCATATCCGTGGTTCATGGGATTTCCCAAAGGACAATGCTTGTTGATGATTTCTACAACCTTTATAAAATGCTTGATGAATATGCAAAGACTGGTGAGTATCCAAGGAAGACAATATTTATGGGCCTGAGGGGTGGTGAGGAATGAAGGTGTACTTCAGGACGATAAAGGACTTACCCGTGGATGAGTATTTCGGACCTGGACAACTAACCTGCGCTGGATGCGGGCCTTCAATAGCCGTTAGGTGGTTGCTTAAGGCTGCTGCGCCAGACGTTATTGTGGTTAATGCCACGGGCTGTATAGAGGTGACCACAACTTCATACCCATACACGGCGTGGAGTGTTCCCTACCTACATGTGGCTTTTGAGAACTCAGCCGCGGCGGCGTCAGGCGTGGAGGCGGCGCTTAAGGTGCTTAGGAGGAAGGGTATACTAGATACTAAGGCTAAGGTCATGGTTATTGCTGGTGATGGTGGTACTTTTGATATTGGTTTGCAGTCTCTTAGTGGTATGCTTGAGCGTGGTCATGGTGTGCTCTACGTGCTTTATGATAATGAGGCTTACATGAACACCGGGATACAAAGAAGCGGAGGAACACCGCACTTCGCCTGGACAACGACTTCACCAGTGGGTAGTAAGTTAAGGGGTAAGGTTCAGAGGAAGAAGGACATCATGAGCATTGTCATTGGGCATCACATACCATATGCCGCCACAGCCAACATAGCCTATCCAATAGACCTGGCAAATAAGGTAAAGACTGCCCTTGACTACCTCGATGAGGGTCCTGCCTTCATACACGTACTAGCACCATGCCCACCAGGCTGGCGTTACCCGGAGGATATGACCGTGGAGATTGCGAGGCTCGCCACAGAGACAGGCTACTTCCCACTATACGAGTGGGACCACGGCAGGATAAGGTTCAACCCACCAAGCAATGCCCACTTTGACAAGTCAAAGAGAAAGCCAATAATTGAGTACTTGAAGAGACAGGGTAGGTTTGCACACCTAACTGAGGAGGATATTAAGGAGATTGAGAAGGAGATTGATGAGTACTGGGACTACCTAGCAAGGCTCGCTAAGGCCTTTGGTTAAAACATGAACTGCTTCTTAATGTCCTTAAAACCTCAATTCGCCGCAGAGATCCTAACAGGCCAAAAGAAATGCGAGGTAAGGACCTTCATTGGGCCAATAAATAAGGGCGACATGATCCTCGTCTACTACTCAAGCCCAGTTAAGGCGGTTAAGGGATATTTCATAGCCGGTGATTCAACCATAGTAAGGCCAGGTGAGTTAATGAATGTGATAGGTAATAAGTGTGGAGATATTCCCAGGGATAACCTGGAGTACGTAATGACTAAGTACCTAGGGTCAAGGAGGAGGATACTCATACTTGAAGTGACAAGCCCAACAATACTGCCAAACGCGGTGACAATAGAAGAATTAAGGAAACTGAACATAAAACCACCTAGAAGTTACATGAAGATAAGCAATAGAACCTGCCAGGAAATAATAGCAAAAGCTTTAAATCGAAAAGCACAGTAAAAGAAAACGCCGGGGTGGCCGAGCACGGTTAAGGCGCGGGACTCGAGAGCAAGGCCAAGGCATCCCGTCCCCGCAAGGGGGCCCGGGTTCAAATCCCGGCCCCGGCACCAACACGGATTATCCTTCAAATGTGATTCCTCCATGGGAAGGTTTCTCGGTAATCAGGTGGATGATAGGAAATCTTTCATCTTAATTATTGGTAATTTCCTTAGTAATGATTTATTTCATTGTAATTGATTTTTATATCAGGTAGTTTGTTAGTTATGCGTGTCCTGCAGTGTTTACCTGGATAGGAGGGCATTTTCGAGGGGTGAGCCCATTTATATTACGCTTATTAATCTAGGCAATACGCCTGTCATGATTGGTTCCTGGCAAATAATTGATGCCAATGGTAGGGTGATTTACTCGATTGAGCCTCCACAGATTACCATTAGCCCGAGTTCCTCCTTCGTTGTCGTTTGGTTTCAGCTTGATAATGATGGTAAACCCATTGATAAGGGTAGGTATAGGGTTGTTTGGCAGCCTATGGTTGATGGTAGCACCCTTGAGTGTTTCAGTGAGTTCTTCGATGTTTTATGACCGACCCTTTATTCTCGTTAGTAGGTATCTGGATATGACTATGTAAGTTACGGCGAAGATCACAAGGGCTGTAAATGGGTCTATTAGTGGTACTGTCATCATCGTTATTACGTAATAAATAGTAAATGATGCTAATAGGGATATTATTAGGAATATGAGTATCCACTTGATTAGGCTGTTCAATGCATTGTTAACCTCATCTTTATCATAACCCTTACTACTGAATTCCCTCATATACCTCACGTAATTGTTATAGAGTTGGGACAATATTAATGAGTACTCTATGATGATTATTGACCCATCAAATATGGTCAAGCCCTGGGGTTGAACAAGCACCACGTGAAATATGTATGGTACATAGCCCTGTGACGTTACCGATATTATCAACGCCATTGTTAGGGCTATCCAGGACTCAACAGATAGATTACCCATGAGAAGTCCGATAAGCCCTATTGAGAGAGTTATGGCGATTAATATCAAGCTGATTGATGGGTTATTAGGCATTAACATTATGAAGGGGATCACAGGAAGTACTAGTGATAATACGGCTAGGACCTGCCTCATTTCATAACCACCTGCCTAGGTACGTTGATATCTTGGCGATTAACGAGCCAATGCCCTCACAAGCTGGGTCCCAAGTAATTACCTTGGCATTCCTCGGTAATGCCTTATATAACCTCACTCTATTCCTAATGACCCACTGATTACAGGGCAACCCCTTTACTAAACTCCTCATTAGTATTGTGTCGGGCACTATATCAATTATGAGAGCCCTTGATGGTAATTTATTAAGTAGGGTAATAACCCTCTCGGCACTTTCTACGTTCATATTCGTCACAATAATTAATGCTGGGTTAGTCTCCTGTATCAACCTATAAAGGGCTGGGTCCATGATATAGCCCTTAATGGGCAATGCTCTTACAACCATTAACTCTCGCAATAACCTGTAGTACTGCGTGGTTCCCGAGCTGGGTATGACCCTTGGGCCGGTTGGTATTGTCCAAAGACCAACATTATAACCATACCTGAGTAATACCCTACTTAGGGATAGTATGAGTGATACTCCATACTCAAGGGGGTTATCCTCGGCGGTTCCATACCTCATCCACCAACCAACGTCTAGCAATATTATTGTTGTCCTAAGCCCCTCCCTCTCATACTCATTAACCATTACTTTACCACCAGGATCCCTCGCGGTTGCCTTCCAATTAATGAACTTGTATGGGTCACCAGGCACGTAATTCCTCACGGACCTAAATTCCGTGGAGTATGGGCCAAGCCTTGATGGTGAGTACCTAGGTAATCCCTGTCTCGGCTTGACCATTCCGAGAACCCTCCTAACAATCTTGATCCTGGGTATTACCTGGACATTACCTCCAAGCTTTATGGAACCCTTAATTGGTTCGTGTATTCCCAGGGCATTATAATACACATAATCAATACTACCCAATGAGTAATTACCCCTCTTAACAGCCTTTAATACATATGTGAATCTCCTGTCCACATCGCCGAATCCCTTGAAGATTACGTGAACATTATTGCCCTTAACCAACTCAAAGCCCTCGGCCATTAACGTGTCAGGATTTGGCGGCGCCCTAATTATTAAAAGGCCGAAGCCGCCGTGGATTTTAACGTTTAATTCTATGTTTAATTCCTCATCAACGTACATAACGCTTTTATCGGCGTTGAGGGTTATCGATATCGTGGGCTTTTCGTCTAAGCTTAAAGCTATCACCAACGTGATTAGGGGGAAGAGTATGGGGAGTATGTACAACTTAGATGTTGTTAGTACTGCGGCCACGGCTATAATCATTGGAAGTATTATGAGGAGCAGGAGTATTTTCGAGAATTCCCTCATTAGTAATCACTACCTGGGTATTGGTATCTTCTCAACATACTCCCTAACAATATCCTCACCACTAACCCCCTCCAGGGCGACCTCAGGCTTAAGCACAATTCTATGCCCAAGGGTTTCAATAATAACCCTCTTTATATCGTCGGGTATTACGTAGTCCCTGCCATCGATAACCGCCATAGCCCTACCCATACTCATCAATGCCATCAATCCCCTGGGGCTTGGACCAGCAAGTACCCTGGGATCCCTCCTAATAACGTTGAAGCTCACTACATACTTCATAACATCGTCACTAACAACAACGTTACTCTCCACGAAATTCCTAATCATTAATAATTCATCACCACTTAATACAGTCCTTACCTGGGGTGTTGGGTCGTTACTACGCCATGAGATCCTACGCTTAAGTAACTCAACCTCATCCTTCGGATATCCTAGTCTTATTCTTATCATGAATCTGTCTAGTTGTGCCTCTGGTAGTGGGTATGTTCCCTCGAGCTCTATGGGATTCTGCGTGGCGACTACAATGAATGGCTGAGGGAGCTTAATCGTCTCACCCTCAATTGTTATCTGACCCTCCTGCATAGCCTCAAGCAAAGCAGACTGAACCTTAGGAGGAGCCCTATTAACCTCATCAGCAAGTACGAAATTTGCGAATATGGGGCCGAGCACCAACTCGAAACTACCCTTGTCAGGTCTCCAAACCTTAGTACCAATAATATCACTGGGTAGTAAGTCAGGCGTGAATTGAATTCTACTGAACCTAAGCCCGAGGACCTTAGCGAGCATTTTCGATAGGAAGGTCTTACCAGTACCTGGCACATCCTCAATGAGTATGTGACCGCCAGCAATAATCGAGGCTAGTATTTTTAATAGGATCTCTTCGTCACCGACAAAGTACTTGGTTATCTCGTTAATCACGGCCCTGACCCTCTCCGTTACATAACCAATGTCAACCTTACTCATTACTAGCCTAAGTTGGTATTAAGAGTAAGGTAAATTAAGTATTTTTGTTGCTCAATAATTCATTGAGTAACTCATTGATGAGGTTAATCCTATCCCTAACCTCCATTTCAAGGATCCTCCTATTAACCCTCTTACAGGTTACTACACTTGAGTAGTTAATTAATTTATCAAGCTTATCAATAATCATCTTATAATCTAAGCCATCATTTGTTAATTCATGGACCAGGTATGCGATCAATTTATCCTTCTTACCGTTAACCACGAACTCCCTAACAGCCTCCTCGAAAAGTGAGTACTCAGGTGATGGTACAACCTTAATCTCACGCCTATGTTTCTCATACAATTCCTCCTCGATACTCTCCACAACCTCTAGCCCACTGATGTATAGTTTATAGCCCGCGTATATTATGGATGTTGAGGCAATAATTATGAACACTATTAGTATGTACGTGTTCCATATTGATGGTTTTGGAATTGAAAGTAAGGAATACAACAGACCAATGCCAAAAGCCGCAAGGGCTAACGGGCGTGAATTCCCAATAACTCCCCTGACATTGATGCCGCGGCTCTCAATCACAGTGGCTGACGTAAGTACTAGGTAAACAATGGATACTGCCGCGAATGGGTAGAATAATGGTAAGTAAATAGCACCAAATAGATAACCAAGCCCAAGGAATACGAAGAAATACGACAAGTACTTAAGTAATGACTCAGTGAAACCTATCCCAATCATCTGCCTCGTTGAATATCTATTGACTATCGCGCCAATTATGACCAGGGCTAGGAAATTCATTAGGTAATTAATAATGGAGGAATACTCCCTGTAATTAACAATTAGTATGGAGGTTAAGCCCCCAATCAGTAGGTATATGAACAGTGAAGGCGCCACTAAACTCCTAAGTACATCGGCAACGATGCTACTACGGTACCTAATTAAATTACTTATTAAAATTGTTGTTATCAGGGCTGCTGTTGGTATCACAAATATAGCGATTAAGTAAGTGCCAATGGACCTTATCAAAAGAATGAACAACGTAAATAATGTGAGTATTACGTATGCAACTACGTACCTAATAATTAAATTATGAGGCTCTCTCACAAACAATCACCCTGGCATCCCTAAAGACCTTACTTAGTGCCCTAAGGAATTCCTCATAATCACGCCTATCAACATCCCTAAGCCCATATCTAACCATCTCGAATAACCTAATGATCGTATTTATTGAATTCCACTCACCATTAATGACGCCATCATTAACCAACTGTCTCATCGCCTCCCTAATGGTCGCTGAGTCCTTAATTACGAAATTTCCTATGTTCAACCTAATAAAATTAACGACATCATCCCTATAATCACTGGCTCTAATAAATAATCGCTCCTCCCTATCACCAAGCCCAATGCTAATACCATAACAACCCCTTAAAGGCATTATTAACGAGTCCTCCTTAAGAATCCCTGGTCTCGTAACAGTGACCAAAGCACCCCCCTTAATAATTATGGGTAATGGTTCATTGAATCTCCATATTAATGGTAAATCCCTGGGTATTCCTAAGTCAATAATATCATTACCACCCCAACCACTAATAACCTTCACGACTTCCCCCGGGAGTAATTCAACTTCTCTTGATAATTTAATGTGCACATCACTACCACCTTTTGAGACCACATTAATTTTGAGATTACTCTTTACATTGACATTGGTATTACTGCTTAATTGACTACTCCCATGAATCTCTCTCCTTACTATTGTTAATGAGCTAATGCTGATGATTATGATTGCCGTGATTATTACGATGATAACCAATAATGGTGGTATCCTTAATGGAGCCACCGTATTACTAACATACTGCTGGCTATTTCCTGAACCCTCCTGTAAGCCCGATGTGCCTGAATAACCACCGCCCCATGGTTGTGGGGGTCTTGGCGTACTTATAACTATGTACCTCGTGATATTGATTGGTATGTTAGGCATTACTATTGGTAGTGGTATTAATGGTACGTACAATTCCGCACCACGAGTTTCGTTAACATGCTGCGGTATTGTTATGTTTATTGGTGGTAACGTGATTACGGGTTGTGGTAGATTCACATGAATATTTAATGAGCCACCTCCCTGCGCTGCCTTTGATTCATTCAATTTTATTAATACGCCAATTGAGGACGCCAATAACCACGTTATTAATAATCCAATGACCAATATCAAGATTGCGGATTTATTCACACAATCATTAACAAACCTTGAATTTAAAATTCTTAGTAATCCTGCTACTTACCTATTACCTAATTCATTAAATACCCTGCCTAGGTCAAGAGTTAGCAGCGCAGTACCTATACTAATGAGCAACCCACCAATCAGTGGTGTCTCTATCATTAGGATGCCGATTATTGCGATTAGGGAGTCTATCTTAATCCTCTTAATATTGAAATCATTACCCAACCTATATAGGGTCATCATGCTTAAGATGGATCCGAGGACGCCTAGGACCAACGATATGAAGAGAGGCAGTGGTAAGTATAACGAAAATACTATGAAATACTTATTATATGTCAATATAAGCGGTTCCAACATTAGTGGCTTGGGGATTAGGGCATTGCCTACGAGTTCGTTAACCATTAAATAACCCATGTAGAGTATGTTCATGAAGTACGAGGTTGTGATTATCAAAGAACCAACAAACCCAATGAAATACCTCCTACTATAATGAACCAAGTCTCTAAAACCAAGCAACCAAAAAATCACCACCAGCACATACGGTATTACAGTGGATATTAAGAGGAAGTATGAGATCACTACCGTGAATATGTAAGCAGCCATAGGAGTGATTAATAATGATAAAAGCAACAATATTGTCAGAATAATTGCGTCAGCAGATATTATGAGTAATGACCAACGGATATAGTCAATTCCACGCTCCAGGAGGTCAATCGACATTACCCTAATAACTTTAACCAGGAAGTGCAATTTAAAGCATTATTAAAGCTCAATTACGGAACCAACACCACCAAGCCTAGACGCCCTTGGCATAGCATTGTACAAGGCTGCAATACCAAGAATACCCGTACAGTGGGTCCCAATTACAATGCTGGGTGACTTATTGGCTAAATAATTGGTTACCTGCCTAATCCTATCCTCGCTTAATCCCATGAAATGAAGCCCTCCAATAACTGCGTACAGCTTGTTCAACCCAGTTACCTGGAATCCATACTCCACAATATTCTCAACCCCAGAATGCCCACAACCCGTTAAAGCTATCAACCCATTCGGGTGCTTTATATACAATGCCATATCATCAGGCACCTCATCAGTAACGGCGCCTGTGTGTGATGGACCCCACTTCCTAGGTATCTCACCCGACACAATAACGTCGTTAGCAATCCTATAGGGCTCCTTAATTAGTATTAACTCAACGCCCCTACTCTCCAGATACTCCCTCGTGAAGTCCACGCTTATATCCTCAAGTTTACCGCCTTCGCTGGTAGCGTAGGCCTTCGTGAATAGATTAGTGTGTGCAATCATTTTTATGGGTCTTGACCTGGCGTTCAGGAATGCACGAACACCGCCTGTGTGGTCAATGTGCCTATGGCTAATTACCAGGTACTCCGGCTCGTTTAGGTCTATGCCGAGTGCCCTCATATTATTTAATAGGGCTGTCCCCGTAAGTCCCGTATCATATAATATCCTATAATCATGCACATATGCCGCAAACCCCCACTCGCTCAGTAACCGCTTACTTAATGAGGATAGTTGTGTTGCATAGTTATCCACCAATATTGTTATTTTCATAATTTTACTCCGGTTTACTTAAATTTTAAGTTTTAATGTATATATTTCTATATATGAATTATATCCAGAAGTCTTATAAATCATGAATAAGCATCAGCAACATGCCATCTGAGGAGATTAAGTCCTTCTTCTATGACTTCCAATTAACAATAGATAAGATACTTGACTATGTAGTCACTGCCTTCCCAAATAATGAGATTGTTTATTGGCCCCCTAGCGGCTCCAGGACATCGGTCACATTCGCCCAACTCGCCGATAGGGTTCGTAGAATTGCAGCCGCCTTAATGGACCTTGGTCTAAAGCCTGGCAGGGCTTGGGAATTAGGTAGTAGGGTTGCGGTGCTTGAGTGGAATACCCTCAGGTACCTCGACCTTTACTACGCAGTACCGAGCATTGGCGCTGCCCTATTCACGGTCAATGCAATGCTCGCCCCCAAGGAGATCATATACACAATGGGTGTTGCTAAACCTGAGGTATTTATCGTAAATATTGATTATTTCGAGCCATTGCTAAAGCCAATTCTTAATAATGTCAAGAGCATAAAGGCCATTATTTATATGAGTGATAGGGGTAAGGTGCCGGGTCAGGATTATGGTGTTAGGATGATACCATATGAGGACCTACTAAGGCACGAACCATTAAAGGAATTCCCAGAGATAGACGAAAGAACACCGGCGACACTAATGTTCACGTCAGGAACAACAGGATTACCTAAGGGAGGGTACCATACCCATAGGGGGTTGGTATTGCATACTTTGTCCACGGCGCTTGCCGTGAAGAACCCACCCATAAATGCCTCGCAGGATGATGTTGCCATGGTTTTAGTACCCATGTATCATGTTCATGCATGGGGTTGGCCGTGGTCAACCATGCTTGGCGGCCATAGGAAGATCGTATATCCAGGTCGCTTTGATTGGGGACACATACTAAGGTTAATCCATGACGAGGGAATCACATTATCGGCAGGCGTACCAACAATACTATACAACCTACTTAACCACCCAGACTCGCCTAAGTATGACCTTAGCAGGTTGAAGTTTATAGTTGGCGGTGCGGCATTACCTGAGGGATTACTGAAGGCTGCCCAGGCCAGGGGTATGACTGTGATAAGCGGCTATGGTTTGACGGAAACCGCGCCAGTACTCACCATCGCCTATTTAAGGCCTGATCACAAGGATTTACCGCCTGAGAAGAAGAACGAGATTTACCTAAGGACAGGGATCGTAATACCTCTCGTTCAGTTGCGCGTTGTTGATGAGCAGGATAGGGATGTTCCGAGGGATGGTAAGACCATCGGCGAGATCGTGGTTAGAGCTCCATGGCTCTTCAGGGAGTACATTGGTGACCCCGAGAAGACTAAGAATGCTTGGCGCAATGGCTGGTTCCACACAGGGGATGCCGCAGTTTGGCTACCTGACAATTACGTTAAGATCGCTGATAGGCTTAAGGACGTAATCAAAAGCGGTGGAGAATGGATACCAAGTCTCAGGCTTGAGGACTTAATAAGCACGCACCCAGGCGTTAACATGGTAGCCGTTGTCGGCGTACCTCATGAGAAGTGGGGTGAGAGGCCCGTGGCCATTATCGTACCAAAACCTGGCTATGAAGGTAGGCTTACTGAGGATGAAATTAGGAATTACCTTATGCAGTTTGTGGAGAGGGGTGAGATACCAAAGTGGTGGATACCGGACAAGGTAATATTTGTGAAGGAGCTGCCATTAACGAGTACTGGTAAGATAGATAAGAAGGTGCTCAGGGATCAATATAAGGATGTGCTTAGTAAGTAAGTGCTTAAATCTAAATCATTGAATTGACTTGAATAAAAATGAGGATCGTTTCATGGAACGTTAATGGTTTGAGGAGTATAATGAGGAAGGGCTCACTCGATAGGCTACTAAGTATGGGTAATTACGATGTTGTTCTACTCCAGGAGATTAGAAGTTCAGGTGATGTTCCACTAACGATAATGGGGCTGGGCTATGAAGCGTACCCATTCCCTGCCGAGAGGAAGGGCTACGCAGGTGTTATGACTCTCACGAAGGTAAAGCCTATCTCCGTTATCAAGGGCCTTGGTATCAAGGAATTTGATGCAGAGGGTAGGGTAATTACTGTGGAATTTAATGAGTTCTACGTTGTTAATGCTTACTTTCCAAGGGCTGGTGATGACCTTAGTAGGCTGGGTTTTAAGATATCCTTCTGCGGCGCCATTGAGAAATTTTTGAATGAATTAAGAAGTAGAAAGCCCGTTATTGTATGCGGAGACTTCAATATTGCCAGGGATAGGCTTGATTCCTCATTTTGGGACGAGAAACATCCTGGCTTAACCCCTGAGGAGAGGGCTTGGCTTAGTCAACTCATTAAGGATGGATTCATCGACGCCTTCAGGGAACTCCACCCAAATGCTAGGGTGTTTACGTGGCGTAGTTATAAGGAGAGGTGGAGGGCTATGAGGATTGATTATTGCATGGTTAGTGAGGAATTGAGGGGTAAGGTGATTAAGGCTGAGGTTTTAAGTGATGTGGAGGGTTCTGACCACGTGCCGGTCATGATTGAGATAAGCAACTAAGGGATAAACCACCACGTATTAACAATCTATATACGAAGCACCTATCCTCATGCCCACTACAGCGGGCTTTACACCTGAGCTCATCATCGACTATTTCACAGTTAATAATATACTCATTGCCACCATACTTATCGATATAACGAACACCAAGCCCATAGGCTAACGCAATCAGTAGGTAATCAATTGGTCTTAAACCATCTACCTTAATAACCGAGCCATTAATATAAACGTAATACTCAGAATCCCTTCTGAGGAGTTTTATAATCATTATAAAAGTAATGATTATTCTTATGATTTTTAAGGGAAATTCCACATTACTTATGCAATCACCTTGATGTCCAAGGCTTTAAGCCGTATAGTACGTACGCCGTGATTATTGCGCCTATTATCACGGCAATGAAGAACACGAAACTGCTAACAGCCATCTGCAGGTTCCCACTTAGTATGTGCCCACTGGCACAGCCATTAGCCATCCTTGCCCCAAACAATACCAAGTAGGCTCCTATGAATGATGCCAGGGCCCTAAGACCTGGTGTGTTACCAAACCTATCCCTCCATATGTGCGGTGTCCATGGCTTAAACGCCATGAACCTCTTCGTTATGAAGACCGACGATATCAAGCCACCAAGGAATGTCCCTAAGTCAGAGAGCGGCTCCCAACCAATCTCACTAAATGGCTTATCAACAGGGATCCCATTAACAATCTTTAATCCACCAAATAACTGGAAGTAAGGCAGACTGGCGGCCCAACGTGGATCTATGAAATACAGTATTTGGGACCAAATCCATGCGTATGTCGTTGATTCACCAAATATCTGCCTAAGCACAATTACCGCAACCGCCACTAGTGTGAAGTCGAAGGCAAGTGCAAATATTATTCTTGATGAACGAGGCTGCTGAACTGAGACAGCCTCAATTACATAGTCAGGTATTTTCGGATAATCCTCCTTAAATTCGCTAATCTCATCCTCAAGCGGCATTACTTCCTTGGTCTTGCCAGTTAAGTGGAGCACGCACGCCTTACCACCCTGCCTTCTTGGTATGAATAACCACATACTAATCATCAAAATACCAAAGACTATGGCCACAATCAGCTCATCAATCTTAGTCGTCAAACCAAATAGTGTGGGCCACGTTATTGGACCAAAGTTAAGGGTATCCCAGAAGAAGTACCTAGCCTGCCCAAATATTAACGACCAAGTCAAGGCGCCCAGTAATCCGCCAACCACGGCATAAATAGCATCTCTTCTTCCCTGACCAAGTGCAATCCATATAGTACCTGGGAAGTAACCAGCAATGGCCACACCAACACCAAATATTAAACCTCCAATTACGACACCAGGCACGAAAAACGCCTTAATGCCCCAGTGGAGCGCAGGAACAAATAGGTTAAGCGCATAGAGAAGTATGGCACCAAGTCCTATAACTAACCCGAAGCATACCATCAATAGTCTATCCTTTAGAGTTATTGCCTTAATTATGACATCTGGATTAGAGAAATCCCAAATTTCCAAGGGAATTGATAATAGTATTCCTGCGAAGATACCAACCCATAATGGTGCAAGGGTTATATGATACACTAACTGCATAATAACACCGCCTATGAGCATTGCTAAGGCACCTATCAAAAGTATTGATGCCACCACCCACATTGGCCTAAGGTTTGCGGTGCCAACCTGTATTTTTAGGGATTTGCTACCCATATGGGTCATAAAACTGGATTTTTGGTTATATTTAAATACTTTTATTTCAAAATTATGACAAGTCGTATTGATAAATCGTTATTCATAATGATAGAAGTATTTTAATAACCCCTATTTACGTTCAAGTCGATGCCAACGTTTAAGTTGGTACTTAGTGACCCAATGAGTGGGAGAGCTAAGCAGTTTGAGGTTAAGGATCCAATTGCCCAGAGGTTTGTGGGTTTGAGGATTGGCGATGAGATTGATGGTGGGGTAATTAAGGAGGTCTTTGAATTACCACCTGGTTTTAAGATTAGGATTACAGGTGGTAGTGGTGTTGATGGTGCTCCAATGCTACCGAACATTGAGGGTGCTGTTAAGAAGTACCTATTAATGAGTGAAGGGGTTGGTTATCACCCTGAGAAGCGTGGCATGAGGAAGAGGAAGCTCGTTAGAGGTAATACAATAAGCGATCAGATAGTTCAGGTGAATGCAGTCCTTGTTTATCCAAAGGATTGGAAGGAGGGACCAATAATCCCGCTCGGTGATAAGGAGGTTCAGAAGCTTGGCGGTGGTGCTGAGCAGAAGGCTGAGGAAAAGCAGTGAAAGGTTCATTGCTATTTCTATTTCCCATTCTAAATTATTTCATCATCAATTTAGATTTCAATTATTAAGGAAATAGAAACAATACTTAAGATATTATCATAATCATTGGTTTTATAGATGAAAAGGTCTCTTTCTATATTTATAATATTTCTTGTTTTTGTTTTTCATTTCTTTCTCATTTTATATCTACGGTTCTTTCTAAAGCGATATATTTATAAATCTGCGTTACAGAAGAGACAACGTATGGTAAAGCTAGAGGACCTGGCGAAGAAGGAGTATGAAATAGAGTATGAAGGAAGTAAGTACAAGCTTAAGCCTACGAAGGTTTGGAAGGTTCAGCCTAAGGGTAGGAAGGGCTTCGTAATGGCCCTGTTCAAGTTACCTACTGGTAAGGTTGTTAGGAAGGTCGTGGCTAAGGTTGACGAGCAAGGCAACATAATAACCTAAGCTATATTGATATTTAATAAAATATATTAAAGCGATTTTTATTTTCCTTAACAATAAGGGATTGGTATGGATATTATTAAAATTAAGATAAACGTAGTGGGCTATGACGAGCTCGTTAACCTAATGCTAAATTGCACCAAGTGTAAGTTACATAAATCGAGGAGAAGGGTCGTTCCGGGAGAGGGTCCTTTAAATGCTAAGATAATGATTATTGGTGAGGCACCTGGTGAGAGGGAGGATGAAGAGGGTAGGCCGTTTGTTGGTGCCGCAGGTCAATTGCTAACTAAGTTGTTAAATAACGTGGGCATTAGGAGGGAGGAGGTTTATATAACGAATGTTGTTAAGTGTAGGCCACCTAATAATAGGGATCCTGAACCTGACGAGATTGAGGCATGTAGGCCTTATCTAATTACTCAAATATTAATGATTAGACCTCAGATAATCATATGTTTAGGTAGGCATAGTGCCAGGGAGATACTCACAATGGCGGGGTACCCGGAGAAATCCGTGTCTAACATAAGTAGTATTAGGGGTAAGGTGTTTAATGTTAAGCTTGGTGATCTTAACGTTAAGGTCCTACCGACATATCACCCAGCCGCCGCGTTGTATAACCCAAGGCTTAGGGGTGTCATTGAGGAGGACTTGAGGAAGGTAAAGACGTTACTTGGTAAGGGTGAAGGGGGTGGAGGTATACTTGATTATTTAGGGTCTTAGGTCATAGGGTGCCGTTGAGGATTCTCCATAGTCCTCTCACGTACCCTGCCAGGTACGGTAGGGTAATGAGGATATTTACTAGGTCGAGGTGCATTATGGAGAGTATAAATGCGGCGATTATGAGCATAGTCATTAAGTACTCTGGAATTAGATTTAGGCTTTCCCTGACCCATTTACGGGATCCCTTTGGCGTTGGTATCCACTCAATCCTACCAATATTAAGTAAGCCCATTAGGTTCGCAATGGCTATCCTGGGCAGCGCCATCATGAAGGCCAAGTTCGCGCTATTAATTGCGAAGATGTCCCTACGGGGATTACCACCAAAGTCTTTGTCGAGCCTTAATAGGGAGTATAGGTACATAAGCAATGATGGTACTACCGTTACTAGTAATACGATTAAGGCCCAGGGTGGTATGCTTATTCCAGCCATGTCCATCACCGCAAGCATTAATATTGAGATTAATTGCAAAACATATGCGAAATACTGCCCTAAGTAAAGCATTACTGTCACACCATGCCTTTTACGTAAGACCTGCCAAAAATATTTCCTGGTAACCCTACCAACGCCGAAGCTCCACCTCAACTGCTGCCTAAGGAACCCACCATAATTAACGGGGACTTCCACGTTAATAAGGGCATTATCAGCATATGTAACCCTTAAATCATTAACAAAGAACCTCACCCCAAGCTCAACATCCTCAAGAACATCCTCAGGCCAATAACCAACCCTCCTCAATGCACCAATATTCACCAGGGAACCACTACCAAGTATCGGCACCCAACCGATTGAATCATTAAGGGCCTTTAAGATCTTAAAGAAGAGTAAATAACCAATCCACTGTCCACGTGCTAATAATGAATCATCCTTATTACTAGCGATCCAATGAGGGACTACGGCATTGGCTAAATTAACATGTTTGATTAATTCATTAATGGCTTCCCGACTTATTACCGAATCAATGTCGAGCACAAGCATGTAGTCATCATCACCCATTTCAATTCTTTTAATTACGTGATTTAGCGCACCACCCTTATAACCACTTGGTTTTTCCCTATGAATTACCCTAAAGCCGTACTTATTACCTAGTGTTCTTATGAGATTTAGGGTGCTGTTATCGTAATTATCGAGTATATAAATTACATTAAAACCCGATTGTAAAGATGCCAATCTCTTCATTGAGGCTTCCACCAGATCTAGGGGCTCGGATTTAGCGGGAATTACCAGGAATACCCTTCCTTCAATCCTTGGGTTATTGCTGTTTGCTTTATCTTCATGGATATTTCTATTCTTTCTGATAATAATCATTAATTGATACATTATTGGGTAAAAAGAGGTTATCGTTACTACGAGGTATATTATTGCAATTATCATTTTGTAATTGATCATCATCACGTTACTCATTATTATGGTAACTTAATAACTTATCCTTACTTAGCTTCTTAAATCACTTAAATCCAGGATCACATCAACACGTATGTCCTTATTTCTTAGCTTGTCGATCCAGGCTTTACTCATGGAGATTAATACAGAGACACCCACTAACCTAGCCCCTGCGTTATTTACAAGCTCAATTAATGCATTTAACGTTCTACCTGTTCTCACGATATCATCAACGATCAAAACCTCATCACCCCTCTCAAGTAAATGCCTTGGTAGGTATAGGGATACTCTGCGTGGTGGTGAGTCAACTATGTAACTAACTTCGTAAAAGTCCTCTGAGGCAACGTCCTTATACTGCTTGGCAATGGCTAACCTGGCGTTTAATGCGTATGATGCCATTACCGATAGGGGTATTCCATCTGTAGCTGCTGTCAATACCTTATTAATTGGTAAGTCAGAGAATACGTCTTTAACCCTCCTTTGGTAAAGTTTGAGGATATATGGGTTAAACAGTACATTATTTAAGTCAATAAACCCATCCTTGATTATCACATTCCTTCTCAAAACCTCAGTTAGGTCGAGCATGGGCCTTAACCTCTCCTTAATGATATTAACCGTGTCTAATGACGGTAGTAAATCACCATTGGCATACCTACAAAGTAGGCTCTCGGGTATGTTCAGTACCTGCGATAATTCCCTATATGATAAGTTATAGATGGATTTGGCTGAATTTATTAATTCAACAGCCTCTAACTGTTCATCAACCTTAGCGAGTCTCCTACCTGCACGCATTTGTTTTAATCCTTTAAATAATTGTTTAAAAAGTTAATTGGTGAGAAATGTTCCGTAAATCATATAGTCACGGTAAAACTAAATATATTACTAATGAGCATGTGGTGAAAGGTTTTTATTAGAAATTAGTTATTTACTTAATGTATGAGTGTCGAAGAGAGAAGGGAGGAGACAGGCAGTGAGGAGGAGATTGAAAGGGGAGGAGCAACGGCTGAGCTTGTTAAGGGTAATATCCTAAAGATTAAGTGGGTTACGGGTAAGACCTCGGCGGCAAGGCTGTTTGGTAAGTACGGTAGGGAGGGTAGACCTGACTTCTTTAGGCTTCTCTTCGGAGCCATTGGCGGTAGCCTTAGGTCGCAATTCCCTGAGGATAAGGCCAACGAGTTATTTAATAATATTAGGAATTCCCAAGGCTTCAAGGACTCGTTGGATGAGGTATTTGAGTCCATGAAGAGGTGGTTCTTTGATGAGATTGTTCCAAAGTATAAGCTTGAGCGTGGCGACGTATTTGTAATATCAACAACGCTCGAACTTAATATCGAGACTGGCGAGCTCAAGTGGGATAAGGGGTCCACACAGGTTATTTACTGGGTAAGGAGTGATAGGGTCGCTGAGAAGTGTAGGGAGCTTGGTATTACGGTGGGCGCTGGGGTTAGTGCAGAGGAGGTTGATAGGCTAAGGAGGGAGAGGGATGAGCTGGCAAGTAGAGTTAAGGAGCTGGAGGATAGGGTTAATGAATTGACGAGTGAGAATAATAGGTTGAGGGCTGAGAATGAGGAATTGAAGAAGAAATTAAAAAGCATTAAGCAGTTAGTTGGTTAACCACCATAATACCCAATTAAGACACCATAACCAACAATATCACCCACAGCAATAGACCTTATCAAATCAAAATCACTCTCATTGGATGGTGGTAACTCCCTATTTAATGCAAGGACTATGATTACGTACTCATGGGGAGGACCGGGTGGTGGGCATGGCCCGCCATAACCAACCTTACCAAAATCATTAATTCCCTGATAGCCAATGCCAGGCACATAGTATTGAGCTGGAATGCCCTGGGGCAGTTCCGTTATATTAGGCGGCACGTCATAAAGGACCCAGTGTATGAAGACGCCGCCGGGCGCATTGAGGTCCTCCATTATTACCACGAGGAATTTAGCGTTACTCGGTACATTACTTATGTATAATGGTATTGAGTAATTTTGGCCATTGCACGTGTAATTAATGGGTATTTGAGAACCATTGTTAAATACTGAGCTTACGATTATCTTAGGCACGCCTATCGGGACCTTAACGAGACCTATCGTTACATATGACACCCTATGCCAAGTTGGTACTATGAGTAGGACTGCTATCGCTATGGCTATGATTATAATGAGGGCTATGATTACGTAACCCAGCCTCATATCTCTATAAGCCATGCTTAAAAATACTTAATAGGTTTTGTTGTCCCGTAGTGGCGCATGCCTGTAATCTCGTTTAAGCGAAGCGACTTAGAGGGATTACTGGGCAAGTACTTTAATAGCGAGGAGGAGTTAATTAAGGCTTTAAATAGGCTTAAGGGTGAGGTTGAGGGTATCTCTGGCGATGAGATAACATTTGAGGTTACCCACGATAGGCCTGATCTCTTTTCCGTGGAGGGTATTGCGAGGGCGCTCAAGGGCTTATTCAGGATTGAGGTTGGGCTTCCTAAGTTAAGCGTCGTTAATAATGGCTTTAGACTCATTGCTGAGGATGTCCCTAATAGGCCGTACATAATGATGGGAGTTGTGCATGACCTAAGGCTTAATGATGAGGCAATTAGGCAGATGATTCAGCTTCAGGAGAAGTTACACGCGACGTATGGTAGGGATAGGAGAAAGATGGCTATTGGCTTCTATGATGCTGATAAGATAAAGCCACCGCTTACATATAGGCTTGAGAGACTTGAGGTTATTAGATATAGGCCGTTGGATAGTGATAGGGAGATGAGCGGTGTCGAGGTTATTGAGGGTACTGAGAAGGGTAGGCTGTATGGTAGGTACGCAGTTCATGATGGTAAGGCGCCAATATTAATTGACTCTGAGGGTAGGATTCTCGTAATAATACCCGTACTTGGTAGTGAAGATTTTAAGGTTACGGAAAAGACAAGGAATGTATTAATAGACGTAACAGCCACAGACCTAAGACTTGCTAAGTCAATACTTGCCGTTTTGGTTTACAACCTACTTGAGAGGAGTTCATCGAAGGTTGTTGAGATAGTAAATGTGAATGCGCCATGGGGTAACGTAGAATCTCCAGTACTGAATCCTCTCGAGTTTAAGCTACCTATTAATTTCGTGAATGATTATCTAGGCCTTAATCTAAGTAAGGATGACATAATTAATTACCTATTGATGTCTAGGCATGACGTTACTGACTATGGCGAGGAGCTACTCGTTAAGGTTGCTCCGTATAGATTCAATGTGCTTCATGTCGTCGATCTAGTCGAGGACGTAGCCGTGGCCTACGGTTATGAGAACATCCCGAGAGAATTACCACCGCAGCCCGTTAAAGGCGTTAGAAATAGGTTGGGCGCCTTCGCCGATTTGATTAGGGATTTAATGGTCGGTCTCGGTTTTCAGGAGGTCCTTAATTATATGATGAGTAATAAAGATGTCATGATCAAGAGAACGATGTATGAGAGAAATCTTGTTGAGGTTGAGAACCCAAAATCTGAGCTTTATACGGTTATTAGGGATTACATATGGCCTCAACTAATGGAGGTTGCCGCCAGGAATAAGGCATTGATTGAGGGGGGTCTTAAAATATTCGAGGTTGGTTATGTCGTGTCACCAAGCCAGGAAAGTGAGGTTGGGGTTAAGGAGAACTTAGTACTTAGTTACTTAATTAGCGGCCCTGAAATAACACTTACCGACGGCCTTTCAGTACTAAAATCATTATTAACAAGCCTCGGAATTAATTACTCGCTTAAGCCCTGTAAGTACATGTCAGGCCTGCCTGAGAGGACGGCCTGTATATACATTGGTGATAGGAATATTGGTTTTGTGATGGAGATGAGGCCCGACGTGATAGTAGCATTTGGTCTTGAATATCCCGTTGTCGTGAGTGAAGTTAAACTTGATGAGTTAATAAGCTAGGAATTTAAAAGGTAGTGAACTCTCTTTAGGCGCTGATGTACGGAATCGTCTTTAGTAAGGTTGATGTAGTATCGAGGGAGGTCTTCGAATTATTCAGTAGGGATGGGGTCCTTAGGTATAGGATGAATTTGGGTGATTACGAGATTTATGACTTAAAGGGGAACCTTGCATTCTATGCGTTAGGTAAGGATATTGTTTACTTAGACGATCTCGAGGACGTGATTTTAAAGATGCAGGAGAGGCCCCAGGAATTAATCTTTGTTAGTCGACATGCAATGAGAAATCCGAGACCGATGTTTACGACCCACGTCACAGGCAATTGGGGTGCCGCTGAGTTGGGTGGGAGACCGAACACGATATCTCTCGCTAATCCACACACCATTACAGCATTTTACAGGGAGTTGTGCAGAGTTAGGCCTGACTACGGACTTGAGGATTTCGAGTGTCACATCGAGGCAACACATCACGGACCTACAATAGAGTCAATACCGGTAACATTCGTGGAGCAGGGAAGTAGTGAGAAGGAGTGGTTAATAAGTAGGGGTTGGGAGCTTCTTCATTATGTGGTTGATGAGTTTCTTGAGGGCAGGTTGATTAGCAATTTTGAGCCTGCAATATCGATAGGTGATCTTCATTACCTGACGATGGATAATAGGTTAATTAGTGGTGAGGCTGATATTGGGCATGCAATACCAAAGTACGTAACGCCAATAACGAGGGATATGATTGTTAAGGCCGTGAGTATGATGACTCATAGGCCGGTTAAGGCCTATGTTAGTTGGAAGGCAATTGATAGCGAGACTAGGAAGTTGGTTGCTGAGGTCCTTAATGAGCTTAATGTAAGATTAATTAAGAGGACGTAAATGATGATGCCAATAACAAAGGAGGTATATGCGGGAGTTGACCTTGCACTGCCCAATAGAAGGAGGACGGGCTTTGGATTGATAAATGCCAATGAACATACTTATTACGTAAGCACCTTATCCACTAAGGATGAGGTAATAAACCTAGTACTGCGGCAGCCCCCATCATTAATATGCATAGATGCGCCGCTTGGGCTTCCTAAGCACGGCATTAATAGATTAGTCGAGGTGAAGGCGAGGAGACTTGGCCTTAGGCTCATCCCACCACTGCTGGGTCCCATGAGGCAGTTAACGATGTACGGCATGCAATTAGCAGGTGAATTAAGGCAGCACGGCTTTAGGGTTCTTGAGGTTCACCCAACATCAACGCTTAAGATAATTGGGATGAGCAGGCAGGATTTCATTAAATTCATAACGTTAAGGCTAAGGGGACCCTTAATAAGCAATGAGCATGAGGTTGATGCATTGGTATCAGCATTTACTTGCTTATTACATGATCAGGGATGCACGGAGGAGTTGACGGGGCTTGATGATGAGGGCTCATTAATAATCCCACGCAGTGATTGCCTGCCCTGGGTAATTAACCATGGGCTCATTTAAGGAATTAATTGATAAGTATAAGGACTTAATAATTAGTGTTCATAGGTTGGGGATTAATTGTTGCGGTGATGATTGTATTATCAGGGTGACTGATTGGGGCTACGTAAAGGAGCTTGGGTGTGGCGTGTATGGTTTAATGATAGACCCTGAGCAGATCAGCGAGTTATTAAGACGTCCATCATTAATAAGGCTATTATTGCAGCGAGGGATTAATAGGTTTATTACGTATCCGTGCATTACCCAGGACAGAATATCACTATTGAGTAGGCTTGGCTTTACGGTAATGAATTACTTAATAAATGATAACTGCCCATTAACCCAAAGTATTGTGATTCATCTTGATGCTTACAAGATAATTGAGTTGGCGGGTAGGGGAATCACTATTTACGTTCACTTATATTACCCATATGTTAAGGGTAGGAGGGAATCGGTGTACAACGTTTATTCAATATTTGATGTGGCTCTTGAGTATTTAAGAAGGTCGGGGGTTAAGATTCATTTGATTCTTGATGAGCTTTCCCACTAATTCTTATGTACAACTCTTTGATTAATTCAGCCCACTTTAAATGAATGTAATTACCTCCATACTCAATGTAATTTCTGTAAATATGTTTTTTCGTCATTCTCGTGTATATTTTACAATGAGGACACCCGAGGATTACGTACGTTGAATTCTCAATTAACTGCAGGTTAGAACCACACATGGGGCATTTCAGGCTCAACTCCAGCTTCGATGTCTCCTCGGATACCATTGTTTAGGTATTGAAACTAGCAGGATTTTTAATTAACAGTTAAAATGTTGACGTTATAGTCCTGTTTTTAGTGTTTTCATGGGTTCAGGTATATAGATTCATACCATTAATGCATCAGGGTATTATTACTCAGGATTAATTCTTAAAGCAGGGCGTTGAGGTATTTTGGCTCAGTATTGATACTGATATTAGCGCTATTTTACAGGCTCACTGTAAATAAATCATGCATAATAATTAATCCTTAATGCTTAATATCCAGAGGAGCATACCAATACCGAGGATAAGCCTTGAGAAGCTCATAAATTACATACTTACGGTTGGTGATAATCCGGGAATTAACTGTTCCGCATTAAAGGATAGAGGTCTCGAAATTGGTAAGGGGAGGGGTGACATAACGAGGTTCTTCCAGAGGATTGGGGTAGTGGAGGTTTATGGGGATTGTAATATTAGGTTAACGGATGTGGGTAATGCACTGTATATGGCGTTGAATAGGGATGTGGCGTTATCAAAAATGCTGTTTCACCTAATACTGTATAAGGAGTTACCTCATTACCGATTATTAATAAATTTGATAAGTGAGGAAGGACCACTGAGCATTACTGAGCTTCATAGATTAATAAATCAAAGAATAAGGGAGTTGTCGCCAACAGCGTGGCTTAATGAGGTTGCCTTCAAGGCAATAATCGGGCTTGCGGTGGATCTCGGCGTTGTGGAGGTTGTGAATGGTGAGGTTAGTATTAGGTACACGGCATCCATAAGTGAATGCATCAGGAGGGCAATGGTGCTCATAGGCAGCCAAAAGGTGTTGAGGCTCGATGATTTAAACGCATGTATTAAGCAATTGCTTGGGAATATCGATATAAAGCAATTACTAATTGGTAGTTTAGATGGTTGTGTTGAACCAATAATAGCCCCCGGGCCCTTAGGCCCCAAATCCACATACTTCAAGGTACTGAATGAGGATTGTGTGGTTAAGCAGGTCGTTAACGTTATTTTAAATAGGTCAATGTTGGGTGGTGGTCACTAACATTGTTTGTTTTTTAGTTGGAATGTTATTATGTACTTGTTGTGCTTCTCTATGTATGTTGTGCTCAGCACCACCTCATCACCAACCCTGACACACCTCTCATCCTTAACATTGATGAGCCAGCCCATGACCCTAACATCACCAACCCTGGCAATGGCTATTATGTACGGCTCAAACTCCTCATAACCCTGAGGCCTGGAGTAAACCCTGGTGAAAGTCTCAAGGACACCCTCCTTAGGTAACTCAACCCACTCAACATCGCTTGAACCGCAGTACGGGCAGTCAGCCTGTGGTGGATAATAAACTGCGCCACAGGATTTACACTTGGTTGCATAGATTTTGCCTTCCCTAAGGCCGTCCCAATACTTAACGGTTTTACTAATGGGGATTCTATGCCTGTAAATGATTGGTACTGAGTCTATGGTTGGTCCCTCCATCTTAACGGTCTTCTTAGCACCTGCCTTCCTCTCTGCCACTCTCATCACCTCCTTAATATCGTTACATAACCATAATGACCAGTACCACCTATATTATGGGCAAGGGCTATGTACCTCTTCAAAGGTGCCTGCCTACCACGCTCCCTCTCCTCCCTCAACTGCTTAACAAGTTCATAAATCATTGCAAGGCCCGTGGCACCTAATGGATGACCTTTCCCAAGAAGCCCACCGCTTAAATTCACGGCAACCTTACCACCAATTTCACTCTGCCCCTCCTCAATGAATTTACCACCCTCACCCTTCTCGGTAAAGCCTAAATCCTCGTAGGCCATTATCTCCGCTATTGTGAAGCAATCATGAACCTCGGCAACCTCGACATCCCTGGGTTCAATACCAGCCTTCCTATACGCCATCTGGGCGGCTAACCTAGTGGCCCTTAGGCTTACGTAATCCTCACGCCTAGTTATATTCGAGGTATCGGATGCATACCCAATCGCCTCAATCCAGACTGGAGTATCAATGCGTAGTTTCCTAATCGCATCCTCACTGGCCACTATTGCCGCTGCGGCGCCATCCGTTATTGCGGAACAGTCGTAAAGCTTTAGGGGCCACGCAACAGGCCTTGACTTAAGCACGTCCTCAACAGTCACCTCAAACTGGAATTGAGCCTTTGGATTCCTGGCAGCATACTTCTGGTTCTTAACCCTGACCAGGGCTAATTGCTCCTCTGTTGTTCCGAACTTAGCCATGTGGGCTGTGGCGTATAGGGCGTAGTATGCGGGGAATGTTGTGCCATAGAAATGATACTCCCATAGATAATTGCCTCCTCTACCACCTACGGCAAGTGAAGTCGCTGTATCAACCTCATTCATCTTTTCCACACCAATAGCTAGGGCCACATCCACGAAGCCTGAGGCAACCATGTTATAGGCCACGGCCAATGCCGCACTACCAGTGGCGCACGCTGCCTCAACCCTAATGGGCCCCTTCTCACTAAGGCCACTATACTCATTAATGGGGACTGCGGGGTATAACTCGTAAGTCCTAGTGCCCGCACTACCAACAATCGATATCTCAATATCCCTCTGTGTCAAACCAGCATCATCAAGCGCCTCTTTAACAGCCTCCCAGGCAAGCTCCTGTATTGTCACATCATTCCTAACACCAAAAACAGACTGACCAACACCAATAATGCCGACCTTACGCACGCACTTTACTCAATGGGGATCTAAATAAGATTGTTCTCTGAGTACAATATTTATTACTATATAGTGTTCTGTTTCATAATATTTGTTCTTTTTGTTCACTTGTTATTTATTACCGTGTTACGGACTATGAATGATGGAATTCCCATTCGCTGAGATGATTAATAATCCCTGGATAAAAATACTCAGTAAATACCCTACCCAGAAGGATCGGGAGGCCCTTAGAAAGGTCGACATAGTCCAATTGTAGGTTATATTGTTATTGTAACTAGGTATATGAGTGGTATTGACCCGAGGAATATTGGTATTGGTAAAGCCGGGGCGTACTTCCTAATTGGTAATAAGTATTTGAATGTTATGAATAAACCAATGAGTATTCCAATTAATGATGCTACTGAGGCTAATGCGCTTTGAATAAATGTGAAGTTATGGTTTACGTATTGAAGCATTGTTAACGAGACTAAAGTCGCGTATAGTACTAGGTCTCCAACACCAATGCCTATACCATCCATGTCTAAAATTAAGCCCCTGAGTAATGGGTATTTACCCTCACCATACTTAGAGAGTTCAGTAACTAATCGGCCAAGTAACCCCCTGTATACCATTATTATGTCGTAGAGTGGTAATGCAATTAACAGTATTGCTAGTGTCCAGGCAGGTAGGGCTATCGTAAATATCACACCGGCCATGGAGCTATACGCACTTATTGCTAGGGCTCTAGCCACGGTGTTTTTAACTCTAATTGCTGCATACATGATTAATGCACTTATTATGATTGCAATCACGAATATAGATAATGGGTAATTAATTAATGGGCTCACGTCGTAGCCGTATGCATACGTCATTGTATAAAACAGTACGGAGCTTATTACGACTATTGCCAGCAGGATGTTCTTTAAAGCTTCAAATGCCTTTATTAATCTCTGTTTTATTAATTTATATATTATGTACGTTGCTATAACCATTATCACTATGATGATGGCCACATTATATAAACCAGCACTTGAAGTATTCACTGATTGAAATGGTGGACCTGCGGGAACTTGGGTCTCGCCGATGTTAATCAGCCCTAATATGAGGAGTACGGCCATTATTGGCGATGTTAGGGGCAGTAGTAGATGTGCTGACTTAATGGCTCGCTCTTCACTCTTCGACACAGGTCAATACTTAATCCCCTGGATTTATAACCTTAACTAACTTCAGCGGTTTAGATTATTAACGAACCTTGAGAAGTTCGTCCAGTATCTCTTAATTACGTTAATATCCCTAGAGAATAGGTCCCTAATGTCCTCAATGTTCATGAGTATCATGGCAATCCTATCAAGGCCCATACCAAATGCTAAAACCCTACTCCTCTTAATGCCGAGTGGCATGACTACCTCGGGCCTAAATATGCCGGAACCCACAAATTCAATCCACCCAAGCTTTTCATGATATGCGTAGCCCTCAGCTGATGGGCTTGTAAATGGGAAGTAGGCTGGCTTGAACATGACCTTCCTAAGTCCCATGCCCCTGGCCAGCGCCTCGAGTATCCCAAGTAGGTGCTTGAAGCTTAAGTTTTCGCCAACCACAATTCCATCTGCCTGGTGAAACTCCATGGAATGCTTTGGGTCAAGGACCTCAGGCCTAAATACCCTATCAATTGTGAAAGCCCTATATTCACCATCACCGCGTTTATAGAGTGTCCTTACAGAAACGGATGTCGTCTGGGTTCTCAGCACGAGCCTAACCGCCCTACCTGGGTCCCACTTATAGCCCCAGCCCCTTGAGCCTGTTATCCACCCATCCTCGTGGGTGCGCGCAATCCTATTCATTAATTCCCCATCGAGTATCTTGCCCGTGCTCGGATACTTAAGGAAGTAAGTATCGTGGATCTCCCTAGCAGGATGATCCTGCGCCTGGAATAATGCATCGAAATTCCACAGCTCAAGCTCAATGTGCGGCCCGTAAACCTCCTCGAAACCTAATGATATGAAGACCTCCTTAACGAATTTAAGAAACTCTGAAAAGAAATGCTTAGTCACGATAGGCGCCTGTGGTGTTGGTATTGATAGGTCAAACCTCTTAATCACCACGTTCCTCCAGGCGCCACTCGTTATTAATTCAGGCGTTAGCGCCGTGACCACAATGCCAGCCTTTATTAATCCCCTATTCATGAGGTCACGGGCTTTGTCCGTGATGGATAGCTCAATAACGCTCCTCTCCCTCACTCTAACAATATTTCTTCTAAGAAATTCCTGGATAATGGATTTAATACTTTCAGGTACTTCATCCTCAAAGACCTCATTCTTAATCTGGTTAAGTATGTCCTGCCTATTAATTACATTATTAAGCTTATCCTGGGAGATAGGTTCAATTACGCCCTTATTAACCCTAACAACGCCTAATCTACTGAGCGTTGATATTGCATAATTAACTTCATTGGGCATTAATGAGATGCCATATTTATTTGCGATACTCGGTATCTCATTAATACTGGGTTTACATCCACAACGCACTAACACCCTCACCAACCTAACCTCAGGGAGCCCCACCTCAAGATACTTCCTACCCTCCTCCGTTAGCTCTATAATCTTTCTAATGGCCTTATTAACGCGGATTAAGCCTAAATTCTCGAGCTCCGCTATGCTCCTCATTAGTGAGTTCACGTCAGTATTTAACTTAGACGCAACGTTATCGATCCTTACAGACGCAACGCTATCCTTCAATAACCTTAATAGTTCAAATTCCTGCTGTGGTAATGTCAGTTCTTCATTTTTATCTTCGTCCATTGATCTACGTTGATAGCAATTCCATATTTTATAAGGATTACTCGGGCAGCGTTACACTCATACCTGGTGAAGTATATAATATAAATAATGGATAATGCTAAAAAACTCATGTTAGGCCTTACGCGTAATGGAGATATTGGCACTCGTAAAACTCGCACTCGATACAGGGCAGTTAAGGGTTAGCGAGACTAAGGTCGACATTGAAGCTACGCCACTTAAGATCAGTGATATCGATAGGAATGCGGTCGAGGAGGCCGTTAGAATTAAGGAGAAGGTTGGTGGTAGGGTCCGCGTAATAACGGCACTTAAGTATGGCCCACTAGCGAAGAGACAGCAGGAGGCGGAGAGCCTGCTTAGGGAGGTATTGGCTATGGGCGCTGATGAGGCCTACTTAATAGTTGATAATGCCTTAATAAATAGTGATCAATTACTAACCGCGAAGGCCATAGCAGCGGCAATTAGGAAGTTGGGTAATTACGACTTAATAATTGCCGGTGAAGCAACAATAGATGGTTATACAAGCCAGGTCGGGCCTAGGGTCGCCGCTGAGTTGGGGATTCCCGTTATTTCATTTGTTAGGGAACTGAGGATTGAGGGTAATAAGGTCATTGCAAAGCGCGACCTTGAGGAGGCGGTGCAAACCGTTGAGGCTCAATTGCCGGTGTTGGTGACCGTCACTAGGGAGATTAATGTACCGAGAATACCGCCCTTACTCCAGATAAGGGCTGCCATGAGGAAGCCCATAAATAGATTAAGCTTTGCCGACCTTGGTATTTCCGTAAAGTCGCCTGTTGAGGTTGGGAGTATTGTGCCTATTCAGGTTAAGAGGAAGGGCGTAATTATTAAGGAGGGCAGTGTTGATGAAAAGGTGGAAAAGCTCGTACAAGCATTAATTCAGGAGGGCATAATAACCCCTAGGTGATGGGCATGGCGAGGGTTCTCGTTATTGGTTCAATAAATGATGTGGGATTAATAGGTCTAGTGCAGAAGCTAGAGAATCCAGAAATTCATTATTTACTGCTTGGAGCTGGGGAGGCAACTCAATTGGGTAAGTATGGGGTCACTAGGGCCTACGTATTGAGTGCGCAGGTTGATGAGGCATCATTCTCAGAGACTCTTACGGATTTAGTCAATGCCAATAATTACTCGGTAATCGCCGTTCCTGTGAGCAAATTCTTCAAGACCGCAATAGCCATTGCTGCGCAGAAGTTGTCAGCACCCTTAATAGTTGATGTGATCGATTTGAGGCAAAGCGGTAATGTCCTTGAGGTGACGTATAATGGCATTGGGAATAGGGCTCAGGTAACCGTTAAGGTGACTGATAAGGTGTTCTTAATGGCGCCACCAGCGCGCTTTAAGCCTGTTGAGAAGGCGACCACGGTATCTACGGAGACACTACAGCCTAAGGTTGTTCCTGGCGTTAAGGTTGTTTCTACTGAGGAGAAGCCTAAGGGTAAGGTTAGGATCGAGGACGCTGAACTAATTGTTTCGGTGGGTAGGGGTTTCAAGAAACAGGAGGATCTTAAGCTGGCCTTTGAGTTAGCCGAGGTTCTTGGGGCCGAGGTTGGTTGCTCAAGGCCAATAGCCGCGGATTTGAAGTGGCTTAGTGAAGATCATTGGGTTGGACTCAGCGGACATAAGGTAAGACCAAAACTCTACATGGCAATAGGCATAAGTGGGCAACCACAGCACTTAGCCGGGATGATGGAGGCTAAGACCGTGGTCGTGATAAATAGTGATCCCAATGCACCATTCTTCAAGAACTGTGATTATGGTGTTGTTGAGGACCTATATAAATTCGTACCGGCGCTAACGAAGAAGCTTCGTGAGATACTTAAGAAATAAATGACGGGGAATTAAATTCTAGGAATAGTATTTTTAATAATTAATTACCTCATTATATTTTATGCATTATATTATTAAATATCAATGGGAAATATTCTATGGGAAATATTCTATAATTATTAATATTAATTGGAAAGACAAAATATATAAAGTAAAATAAAATAATGCTTTAAAAGATCATGGCTTGTTCAACTCGATGGACTTATCCTATGTGTGTTATGCAGAGTATTTTGGTCTACCTAGATTACCATCTATGGTTTCCGTATATGGCCTAGCAGCATTATCCGTTATATTGTTTTTCTATTTTCTTAAGATAAGGTTGAATAAGTATGGCATTGGACTTTGGGAATTCATATTAATACTGCTAAAGGGCTATAGGGCATGGATACCGTTTCTCTGGGATCTCGCTACTCACAGGCGTTTCACGAAGTACGAAGGTACTGGAGCAATAGCTCATTTAATGATACTATATGCATTATTATTATCATTAATAGGCACATTAATAGTGGCCGCCAATCAATACATAGGTATATTTACCGGTAAAGAGATCTTTTGCGGGTACTTCTTCCTGGGCTATAGCCTAGTAATGGACATAACTGCCTGGGTCCTCTTCATAGGCTCTGCCCTAGGTATATACAGGGTTCTAGGCAGGAAGGAACTATACACAAAGAGTGAGTACTACGCAAACATATTATTTCTTGCTGGCTTCATGTACCTAGCCGTGAGCGGGGCTATAATCGAGAGCTATAGGTTCATTCACATGGATCTTTGGAGTTATTGGATGTTCATGCCGAACGCCCTAATACTATCGCCAATTAGTTCATCAAGCGCTCTGTACGTGGCGATTTACTACACGCATTTCCCACTGGCACTGCTATTAATAGCAATAATACCACTCACGGCAATCTTCCACTCACTACTAGGGCTTTACAATTACATAATTAATTACGGCAGGCCCCTCGGCGAGTTGAACAAACCCTTTGATCTGAAGGAATTAACAGCAGATTCCGCGACTGAACTAAAGGTGGGTTTCTCAGATGTAGGGGAAATACCGAAGTTAAGCAAACTAGAGGCTATGGCATGCACGAACTGCTTTAGGTGCCAAGACGCTTGCCCCGCATATGCCGCGGGTAGACCCCTATCACCCATGATGATAGTGACGAAGATAAAGCACGGGCTTTATAATAATAATGAGAACAAGTTAATTGATGGCTCCATTGCTGATGACGAATTATGGGCATGCACAACATGCGGCGCATGCATGAATACGTGCCCCGTCTACATAAGGCATGTCGACTACATACTTGACATGAGGAGGTACTTGGTCATGGTTAACATGAGGATAGACCAAAAGAAGTCAAGCCTATTGCTCAATCTATCCCAGTACAATAATTCAATGGGCATGTCTAATTACGGTAGGCATGATTGGTTGAAGGAACTGGGCGTCAAGACTGTCCAGGAGAACCCAGACTTTGAGTACCTGCTCTGGGTTGGCTGCATGGGTAGCTTTGACAATAGGTCTAGGGATATAATAAAATCCTTGATTGAGATATTGAGAGAGGCGGGTCTCCTGGACAAGATAGCCGTACTTGGTGATGAGGAGACTTGCTGCGGTGACCCAGCAAGGAGGCTCGGTGAAGAGAGCAGGTTCCAGGAACTAGCACTTAGTAATATTGAGCTGTTCAGGAAGTATAACGTGAAGAAAATAATAACGATCTGCCCGCACGGCTATAACACCTTCAAGAATGAATACTCGAAGGTGGATCCTTGGATGAGCAACGTGAAGGTACTACATCATTCAGAGCTCCTGAAGCAATTAATTGATGAGGGCAAGGTAAAAGTGAGTAGGAATAACGTGGTCTTCACAATTCATGACCCATGCTACCTAGCCAGGTATAATGGCGTTGTTGAGCCTCAAAGAAATATTGTTAGGAAACTTGGTGAATTGAGGGAGGCGAAGAAGCACGGAACGCAAACCTTCTGCTGCGGTGCAGGTGGTGCCAATTATTGGTATGATGTGCCTGAGAAGAAGAGGATAAGCCATATAAGGCTTGAGCAGTTAATGGAGACAAATGCCCAAACAATAGTGACGCTATGCCCATTCTGCAACGCCATGCTTACTGATGCGGCAAGGGTTAAGGGTGTTGAAGGTAAGGTTAAGATACTGGATATATCCGAAATAGTTAAGGCCTCGATTGCTCAGCCGCAGGAGACTAAGGCCTCTAATTATTAGAAAAATTATTTTACCCAATTTAACCCCTTGATTTAATGTATCATAAACCAATAGCCATTGGTGCAGAGGCCGTACTTTACCTGGAGGATTGGTTAGGATTAACGGTGCTTGTTAAGGAGAGAGTGCCAAAGGGCTATAGAAGGGCCGAGTTTGATAATTACATTCGTAGGTTAAGAACAATCAATGAGGTTAGGGCTATGCTGAGGGCTAGGGAGTTGGGCGTACCCGTGCCTAAGATATACGATGTTGACTTAGTTAACATGAGAATTAGGATGGAGTATCTAAACGGAACGCCACTAGTTAGATTATTAATGGATAATGAGGAGCTCGATGATTTAATCATTAATTACATAAGAACAATGGGTAATTACATAGGCATACTGCATAGGAATGGTATAGTGCATGGTGATCCAACACCGGCTAATGCATTAATAGTTAATAATGATAAGTTATACCTCATAGATTTTGGCTTGTCTGAAATCCTTGGCAGGGCACCCAACGCGCAGGACATTAGGATGCTGTATAAGCTGGCGCTCGATCTTAACGTGACTTTAAGGTCTTTTGAGGCGTTACGTAAGGATCAAAGTCGATTATTATTCACAGAGTTCCTTAATGGGTATAAAGGTGCCATGGGGCCCGAATTAACGGGTAGGGTTGAGTCAATCGTTAATAGGATAAGGAGGATGGTTAGGTATGCCGTTAGGTGATTTACTCGTAGTCCTCACGAACAAATAAGCTTTAAAACTTCTCTAAGTACCGTTAGGCGTGCCTCACCGTAGTAGGCATAAGCACGGTAGAAGCGGAAGTACGAGGCCTGTATCCAAGGTGACGCCATCATGGGTTTCATACACGCAGGAGGAGGTTGAGCAGTTGGTTATTGAGCTGGCTAAGAGGGGTTTCTCGCCGTCAATGATCGGCATAATACTTAGGGATCAATACGGAATACCATTGGTTAAGCCTATACTTGGTAAGAGCATTACGGAGGTCCTGCAGGAACATGGATTGGCTCCGCAAATACCTGAGGACCTAATGAACCTGATTAGGAGGGCTGTGAAGATTAGGAAGCACCTTGAGGAGCACCCAAAGGACCTCAGCGCAAGGAGAGGCTTGAACCTCGTTGAGTCCAAGATACATAGGTTGGTTAAGTACTATAAGCGTGTTGGTAAGTTGCCACAGGACTTCACGTACACCCCTGAGGCATTCTCAATGCTCGCATAATGATTAATCGAGCGGTATTACCTCAGCAAGTACGTAACCCTCATTATTACACTTAATTCGGCTAGTCTCCCTCACAATCTTTATCTTCGTACCATCCCTAAGCACGTTATCACCGGGTAAGTACTTCTTAGCGTCATTGCATGTAATCAATGACCTTGTATATGTAATGACAACGCCCTCAATAAACAGTTTAGACGGTATTGGAACAATTATTGGAAGTTCCTCAGCAATTATTGGGACCATGTCCTCACCCGTTAAAAGGCATTTATTAGGTTGTGGTAAGCCGACGTGCTTAACCTCAATAATCCTATAAACCCTACCTGGCTTAAGCCTAGCCACGCATATGTTAAATAATCTGCATTGCCTACATTCATTTGGGACAGAGTATAATCTAAAGGTCTTACCAACAACGGCCTGCTCCTTACCAATTAGCGTCATCACCCTTTTAGCCTCCATGATTACTCACTAATCAAGGCCTTGCTCCTAATCACATCAATATTTAGCAATAGGGTCTTAAGTAAATCCTCAACCTGCTTTAGGTCATCAGTGTTTATTAATGATGCCGGTGAATGTATGTACCTTGCTGGAGTAGAGATTACTAATGATGGAACACCTGTACCATACATATGTATCACACCCGCGTCTGTACCTCCATATGGGTTAACCTGGACTTGATACTTAATATTGCTGCTCTCAGCCACCTCAATGGCCACGGACAACAACCTTGGGTTTGTAATCATAGACCTATCAAATGCCCTCAGTGCGGCACCACCACCGAGCCTTGTAACCCATACATCCTCACTACTCGTTGGTACATCGGCGGCTACCGTGGTCTCCACGATAAAAGCCACATTAGGATTAACCTGGTGAACAACGGCATTGATACCCCTAAGGCCAACCTCCTCCTGTGTATTCCACGCGAAGTATAATGATACGTCACCACCCACCTTATTTCTAATGCTCTTAAGTGCGTCAATCAGAACGGTACAACCAACCCTATTATCAAATGCCTTCCCAATAACCACAGAACCCCTCTGCCTAAAACTACCTGCAAATGTACCTGGGGTCCCTGGCATAATTCCATTCTTTAAGGCCTCATCCCTACTGCTAAAGCCAGCATCGACATATAACTCCTCAAACTTTGAGGGTGGCTTCTCCTTACGTAAGTGTGGCGGGTCAACGCCCACGACACCAACCACGTCACCATCCTTACCCATGAATATTAACTCCTTATCGAGTAGTGTCCAGGGATCTAAACCACCAATGGGTACTATTCTTAGGAAGCCTCTTTGATCTATGTGTGAAACCATTACGCCTACCTCATCCATATGAGCACTAATTAAGACTTTAAATGACCCATCACCAACCCTCGCAATGAGGTTACCCATATTATCAACCCTAACATCATCGGCATAGTCACTCACTAAGCCCCTGATAACCCTCCTTACCCTATCCTCGAATCCTGAGGGACCCACCTCCGTTGATAATCGACTAAGTAAGTCTATGTCCATACAAGTACGGGGGTTATTCAAGCTTAAAAGCTTTGAATCTGTGATTAAGCAAGGTTGTAATTCTTACCCGTAGTCATTAGATTGAGCCCTAAGTCCGTCTTTCTAATCGAATCCCACTTACTGGCAAGCTTGAACATGGCCCTCACAGCGTCGATATTTTCAGGAACCACGATACTCTCCTGGTGAACGCCCTGCATTAGGAAAAGCTCATTCTGGAACACAGTTATTGAGTCCTCTATTATCGCGTTCTCCATAACATCACCCCTAAGCCTACCCATATCCCTAGCCCACTCAATTATTTGTGCGAGGGACTCAAACTTCCTCGATGATGAATTGAATAGTAATATCCTTGGTGTCTCCTCAAGAACCTTCGCAACCTCACCCTTACTCACTTGTCCATCAAACTCTATGTTGACCATGTGTAGATGCATCATTGTTGTGGGTACTGCCACGGCCATTGTAACGATATCTATTGTGGGAAGCACCGTCTGTACATCAGGTCCATGGTGACTAGGCACTGTCGCTGGGTTAAATACGACGTCATTAATGGGCCCCTTCTTAAACTCCCTAGGGTCGGCACCTCTCCTCACTAAATATGCCCTGACTCTCCTTATCTTATAGCCATGAACTAGAAAGGCACTTATTAATCTCGAAAGAGCCGTCGTGTTGCAACTAACGACTCTGATGAACCTCTTACCAATAGCCATGTCATAATTAGCAAGTGCGTTGAAGCTTACCTCGGCAACGTCAGCCTCCTCACCACCCTGGAATATGGCCCTTAATCCCACGGGTTCGTAAATCTTAACCCTATTCTCAGCACCAACACCATCGGGTGTGGCATCAATAATAACGTCAATATTCTTGATAAGGTCATTGACAGTTCCTGCAACCCTGATCCCAGCCTTCTCAAATTTATTGATTCTATCCTCATAGGTATATAACCTAATGCCCTTGCTTATGGCAACCTCACTCTCGTAATCAGGGGTTTGTTTAATTACGCCAATTAACTCCATGTCATCCATCTTCATTATGGCATCGGCAATCCTCTTTCCAATCGTTCCATAACCCATTATGCCAACTCTTACCGTCATGGCTCACACCCAGAACCTCGACTTAGAGAGTTCAAGGGCTTTAATACCGGGTAGGTATGGGTCTGCTAGGAACTGAATGAAAGCCCTACCGCCAGTGGATACGTGGCTTATCCTATCTATTAACCCGAACTTCCTGGCCGACATTATTGTATGTCCACCACCGATTACTGTGAATTGGGCATTATAAACCATGGCTTTCATGACTTCCCTCGTACCTACCGCAAATTGATTAACCTCAACCAGACCAAGTGGTCCTGTCATTATTGCGATGTCAGCCGTTATTAAATGCTTATTGAATAGTTCGATGGTCTCAGGCCCTATATCAAGCATTGACTGTGCATTACTAGGTTCAATTACCTTACCATCCGACTGAACAGCATCCACTGGGAGTACTATCTTATCGCTGAATAATTTCATTATATCCATCACGTCATTAACCGTGCTCTGGTCAACTTTAACGTTACTAAGTAACTTATTGTTACCATGCTTCAAAGCCAGGAACAATTGACTAACTAACCCGCCAACTAACACCTTATTAACTAGGTTCTTAGTTAGTAATGCTTTAATGGCCTTCACGGTCTCGGGAACCTTAGCACCGCCGGCAATCAATACCGTGGATACACCCCTCGTGTTAAGCACCTTACTTAATGCATTGACCTCTCTCTCCATTATGAGACCCATACAGCTCGGTAATACGTATGGGAACCCAACAATGCTTGGTTGCGACCTGTGCGCCGTGGCAAAGGCATCAAGTATGAAGTAATTGAATAATGGTGCCAACTTCCTCACCAGGTATGTATTTGCAAGCTTTTGTGGCTCTCCTTCAATAACCTCCTCACTTATGAACCTAAGGTTATCAAGCATTAACACCTCACCAGGTCTTAACCTGCCTATTTCCTCACGTGCTCTAGGCCCTATGACATCATCTATGAAGTGCACGTCCATACCCAAATATTTACTGAGCACCTTAACATGCGTTTCAAGGGATACAAACTCTGGGTCTCCAGGCCTACCTTGATGCGTTACCACAACGACCGGCAGACCTAAATCAACAAGATACTTAATGGTCTTCGAGTGAGCCTCAATCCTATATTCATCAAGTATCTCACCAGAATCCCTGTTTATTGGGACATTCATATCAACCCTAACTAACACCCTGCCCTTACTACATAGGTTTATTGTTGGGAGTGAACTGGGTAAACTGGGTAAACCCATACTACCCAGTTATGGTTAGGTGGTATATTTAAAATTTTCCTACCATAGTAATAATTATAATTATTAATAATTTACAAACTCACGGAAAAAGCAAGATTTTTAATCCAAGGAAGCTATGTAAATGGGAACATGATAAGTGACTACATGAAGGGAGGCTTTAAGCTCGTGGTTGAGAAAAATAGGTTGAAGGCAATTAACGATTCCGTAAAGGCAATTGAGGAGGAGTTTGGTGTTAAGATAATTGTTGATAATGATAGGGGTGAGGTTACGATAATTCCAGGTAATAATACGAACTTTGATCAACTGATGAAGGCTAAGAATATTATTGAGGCAATATCGTACGGCTTTGATTATAATGATGCCCAGAACCTAAGGAGTGATGATTATACCCTTGAAATAATTGACTTAAGGGATTACATTGATAAGGACAAGTCCAACCATATTAGCAGGATTAAGGCTAGAATAATCGGTGAGGATGGTAGGGCTAAGAGAGTTCTCCAGGAGTTAACAGATACAAATATAGTGGTTGGCGATAAGTACATAGCAATACTTGGTCCTTATGAGAACGTTAAGGTGGCTAGGGAAGCCATAGAGATGCTAATCCGTGGTAGACAACACGCTACGGTATATAGGTGGATTCAGAATTGGAGGAGGGAGAGTAGGTATAGGGAGTTGATGGAAAGGTTAAGTAGGACTTATTATGAGGAGGGTGAAGAAGAGGGTTGAGACTCAGCAGTTGCCTCTGTAACCTTAACCTCCTCACCCACTGGCTTAACCTCACCACCGGTTGGGTATCTCAATACCTTTATCTTGTAAACCTCAACCTTCCTTAATGGGTATATTTTCTTGCCAACTGCAAATAATTGGTTACTTACGTCGCCAAATACCGCGGCCTTTATGAACCCATTGAAGTCAACCTTACTCGCAATCTCATTCAATGTTTTAGAAAATTCCTTCCTAATTGCTCTCTTTTGGCTTGACTTACACCTTGTTGGTGTCATGGCAAGTACCGTGACCCTAAGTAATGCATTGTCCGTAGTATTTATATCCTGAATTAACTGGATTAGGCTTGAACCCCTCCTGATTAGACTCTTTACATAATCTCTCGTTAACTCCATACCCTTAAATCTCGTATATGTTCTCTCACCCTCAATCCTATCTATTTGGAATCTCAACTTTATATGGAGGTGGCTAAGATCTCTTGTTATATCGAATAATGTTACCTCTATCGTCCTGCCGATGAGTGCATTGGGTTCATTGGCAGGTACCTCACCAAGTTCTATTCCATTAAATAATGCAGGCGCGTATACAGTGAACCACTTCTTAATCATCCATTTACCTGTCTTAACCTGTTTCTGCTCAGACACGTTGGTCTTATCGTTGATTAAAAGACCCTTTTTATATTTTTACCTTCCTAAGCCATTGAAGGATTCCATCACGATTCTTAAATTCCTAATGAAATCATCAATTGTATTATAAACACTCAATAATCTATCGCTTTCCACATTATATGTAACCTCATAAATCAACTTATCATTAATGCACTTAATAATTGACGAGACGCCCTGAGGTAGTCCCTTCTCGTCAGGTAGTAATGATAATGCAATTACCTGACAATCCTCAGTGCTTTTCATAGTGATTTCTATGGTAATACTACCCCTAATCATCATTGTCTCAATCCCTTCACGGCTATTGAGTAATTATTGCGTTTAAACACTAAATCTGCATCCGCAACCTCCTCATTAAATGCGCAAATCAGCTGCAACGGTTCATTCTCAATGAGAAAAGACTTATTCTTGCTCTCAATTTTGAAGTTCATGATTGAGCATAGTCTGTCAATTAATGTTAGTGGTTGGTAACCCTGCCTTACTGTAATGCTATCCCTATCTAATTGCTTCATGTACTCGCTGATCACGGCTATGTATTTATCAAATAAGTTATCTAGATCCTTGACACTTTGTGGATTAAGCACGGGGTTCAATAGACCACCCGCATACTCCCAAAGTACTAATTGGGACTCTACAGCAAGTATTGTCTCTAAGACATCAATATCGGTATTAACCCACCTCCTATGCATGAGCACGAGCTTATCCAGGTAATCACCCCTAAACCCAGCCCTTAGCATGAAATCACCAATATACTTAAGTAGCGTCATTACCTCATCCTCATTAAGATCCTTATACAATGCGTCGCTCCTCCTTGTAATGGTTTTTATGAGATTCCTGGCCTCGGCCGCATTACCCGTTATATTGGGTATTACGGGTGAGAAGGCACGTGATAATGAAGCACTTAATGGTAGCCTTAATACCCCTGGCAGTGCTGGGTAGTTAATTAGTTCTGTTGTTAACCAACCATTGAATAGTGAGACGTTATAGTCGGGCATTACGGAAAACTCGTAAGTAATTGCGCTCTCCAGGACTCTCATTGAGTCTTGACCTAACTCATGATTTAGTAATTGCCATATTAACTGAGGTATTGAGTCTGTGGATTCCAAATAAACGTCGGCATTAACCCAGTCAATATTCTCTCTACTGATTACGAATACCCTCTTACCATTGAGGGAATGTGATAATTCATCGAGACTCATAACCGTGGGTGGATCAATAAGCAAGATCGAGTTATACCTACCTATTACGTCTCTTCCCAGGTCATTTAATGATTCCAACGTTAACAGGGTTATGTGCGTTAATAAGCCCCTCCTAAAGCGTTCCATTAGAAGTGCCACGGCTGAAAATAGGGAATTTATGAATGGTGGTACAACTATGAGTAGGTTGTCTGATGAGTTTATGATTGAATCCAGGATAAACCTACCTCTTGGTTTCACACCGCTTATAAGTAAAAATACTTATTAATAATTACTTAGGTGCGAGGTTAAATAAATACGGATAAATCCTTAATGGAGTTTTCTAAATTAGATGTAAACTGCCGTATTCTTTGCAAGCTTTATCTTCAGCCAGTCCTTGACATCCATCTTAAAGCTATGCTCAATCTTATCCCTGTGGAAGTTATTCATTGTGCAGAAGGGTATTATCCTACCATCGGGTGTTGCGTAGTGTATGTCACACCTCTGAACCCTCTGGACGTCGAAGTTGAACACGTCCATAAAGTGCATTATCCCAAGGCCAATCACATTAAACATGACCTGGCCCAGTGCTTCATAGTCCTTCTTAATCAGGAAGTTCGCAAGTATGTTCCTAAAGCCCTTATGCTTAACATACCTAAGCAACTTCAGTGTTTCCACCGTAGCTATCCCTCTCCAGATGCCACCCTTGACGGCCTTGCTGTGTAGGTCCCAAACGGTCTTCTCAAAACCATCAACATCAACAACCTTGGTTATTGGGAGTATATCCTTTGTATCCTCATCGTAGTAAATAAATGTTGATGCGCCGCACACAGGGTTATTACCAAATATTGGCTTTGGATTGCCCGTTATTGCCTCAACCAACTTCCCAAGCGCCACAGGCCAATTAACCGGTCTCCAATCCCACTTACTTATCTTACCGCCTGTCTGAGCCTCAATCTCATTTATTACGTCGGGTATTGTTATCCTGAACTGCCTAATCTCCTCGGGACTATACTCCCTAGCCCTGCCCGCGAAGGCCACGGGCTGTATATTAACCCACCTAACCACATCCCTATTCTCAACCGCGAAATCAATTATCTTACCAATATCCTTATCATTATAGTTCTTGGCCATAGTGACCACCAAGACCACGGATCTATGACCGAGCTTCCTTGCATTCTCAATAACCTTCTTCTTAACGGCTGCGTATGCCCTCGGGTCATAAAGCCTATGCCTCCATACACCCTGGTTATTCGGATCTATTGTATCAAATTGTAGATAAATCGTCGACATACCAGCGTCCAGGAGCTTCTTATAATAGTCAATGTCGTTCGCAAGCCTTATACCATTAGTGTTAACCTCTATATGATCAAAACCGAGTGCTTTAGCCATCCTAATGATCTCTGGCAGGTCATTCCTTAACGTCGGCTCACCACCACTAAATTGAATGGCATTTGGCGCCCAGGGCTTCTGAGCCCTAAACGTCCTGAGCATGTACTCAATCTGCTCAAGCGTTGGTTCGTATACGTAGCCGGCCGCGTAGGCGTTTGCAAAGCATACTGGGCACTTCATGTTGCACCTATTCGTTACGTCAATTATTGCCAGCACAGTATTCGTCTTGTGGACTGGGCACAAGCCACAACCCTGTGGGCAACTACCCGCCGCCAGGTAGTAGTTGAGGTCTGTGTTTGGGTTTGCCGTGCCCTTACCGATATACTCAGGGGCATCCCACTGGAGGAAGTAGTAGTAGAGCTCGGCATCGCCCCAGTATAGGTCCCTGAACGTTCCATGCTCTGGGCAAGTCTTCTTCAGCCATATTGCCCCATCCTCCTCATAAACAACCATCGGTATTTGCCTACTACAGACTGGGCATACCGATACTGAGACCTTGATGACCCTAACGTGGTCCGGCAAACCAAATTGTCTCTTCCACATCTGCTGTAGCCTCTCATTCTCCAGCGCATTCCTGTAGTGCCTAGGTAGTTTGAACCTGCTTAAGTCCACGAGGGGCTTTCTCGGTTTTTGTGCCTCAATCAATTCCGTCTTAGCCGTCACTACCTGAACCATTACGAAACTTGAGGGTTAATTATTTAAAAGCTTTGTCACCAATTGATACTCTCAGAAGTGTTTTTTAGTATGAGCATTGAGAAGAGACTTCAGGAGCTCGCTAGGTTTATAGGATTAACGAGCTACGACATAAAGGCCTACATAGCACTTGTGGAGAATGGTCCATTAACCGCAAGGGATGTTGCGATGAAGGCGAACATCCCATCATCTAAGGTATACTCAGTGCTTCATAAATTATATAGGTTAGGTTACGTGGAGATTGATGATAAGAAGAGACCTGAGTTGTTCTATGCCGTGTCTCCAACGGACATATTCAATAGATTAATTCAGAGATTCTCCGACTATGTGAATTCAATAAAACCACTAATAGATTCGCTGCAGTTAATGTATGAATCAGCCTATAAAGGCAGGGTGACAGCCCAAAGCGAACTGCTCTACGTTGTCAGGGGCCTCGACAACACCAAGGAACTTATAATGAAGTCAATGGGTTACGGTAATCTTGACGTTGCAACCCCATACGTGGAACTACTCGATCATAGGGTGTTGTCCATGATTGAGGATATATCACGTAATAGTGAAGTCAGGCTGTTGATCTCCCGCGACATTATTAACCACGTTAAGGACTTACCACCCAGAATACACATTAGGGTTAGGGATAAGTTATTTGGCGGTGGCTTCATAGGCGTTGGTGGTGTGGTTCTAATAATTAAGCATGGCGTGGATTACATAAGCCTATTCTCAAGGCAGGATTACATAATTGACATCGCTAAGACGTACTTCAACAACTTATGGGGTGACGCCGAGATTCTCCAGCGTTAATTTTATTCAATAATTGGGTTGCCCTTATCATCCCTCTTCACTTTCTTCCTCGGATAAATGGCGTCCGTCGGTCCTTTGCTAAATATCTCCAGATACTTCCTCAGGACTTTGGGTATTACCACTGTGCCATCCGGCTCTTGGTAATTCTCGAGTATTGCCGTTATTGCCCTCGTACTGGCTATCGCCGTTGAGTTCAGGGTATGCACAAACTCCCTCCTCATGTCCCTCCTCAGGACTCTAATCCCAAGCTTTGCGGATTGCCAGTCAGTGCAGTTACTGCATGATACCATTTCCCTATACATCCCCTGGGCAGGCATCCAAACCTCGAGGTCATACTGCTTGGCGGCGCACCTACCCATATCATGGGCACAAAGCACCACCACCCTGTATGGTAAGCCAAGGCCCTGCCACAACTCCTCAGCATTTCTTATCAATTCCTCATGCCACCTCCAACTCTCCTCGGGTAGTGAAAACACGAATTGCTCAACCTTATGGAACTGGTGAACCCTGAAAATACCCTTCATATCCCTATTACCTGCGCTGGCCTCTCTCCTGAAGCTTGGTGATACTCCGACGAATAGTAGTGGTAATTGATCCTCAAGGAGCTCCATACGCCTTAAGTATGCGGCTATTGGGTGTTCAGCGGTACCAATTAGGTATAGGTCCTCATTCTCCACCTTATACACCATGTCCTTGAACGTCTCCATATCAAGGATCTCAGAGAGTACTTCGTATTTTAGCATGTATGGTGGAAGCACGAGTCTGAAGCCCTTCTTAGTCATATAATCAATGGCGTAAGCGATCAGTGCCATGTCGAGCATTACCAAGTCATCGAATAGGTAATAGAACCTAGACCCAGCAACCTCACCTGCCTTAAGCGTATCACCCATGCCAAGCACAATCTCAAGCATGTCAGCATGCCCAATGGGCTTCCAATCAATGGTTTCATAAGGCACGTTAAAACCAAAACGTTCTGTCTGATCCTTAAACTCCTTGATATGGCCGACCCATACCTTGGGTGTTCCGTAGAACCTAATGGGTATTGAGTCAACACCCTCTGGGCAGTTATAGGGTACACTTTCATGGACAAGGTTTGGTATTGACCTTAATACCCTCTCCCTCTCCTTCTCAATGCTATCCAACTCCTTCTCCTTCTTCTGAATCTCACTTAATAATTCCTTAGCCTCCATTATCTTCTTCTCCCTCTCGGCACCACTTAGCTTGCTAACCTCCTTAGTGATCACATTATGCCTATGCCTCAACTCATCAATCTCCGCCTTAAGGCTCCTCCACTTATTATCCAACTCAATGAATTTATCAACGATGCTAATGTCCATTCTCCTCTTCCTAAGTGAATCCCTAACAATGTCTGGTCTATTCCTCAATGCATCCAATAAACTCCAGCTCATTATTGCTCCTAGGATTTACACAATTATTAAATTTTATTTTAAAACGTCACTTAAAAATCTCAGCCAGCTTAAGTATCAAATCCCACTGCCTATCTATCTTCTCCTCCATGACCTTAATATCCTCAGGCTTCAAGTGAGCGAACCTACCCTGAATCTTCAGGTACTCCTCCAGTGGCCTCCTCCTTGATTTATCCTTGTACGGAAGACTTGGCGGACTAATGGTGAGCTTGCCCTGGTTGTACTCCCATAGAATCCAGGCGCCAGTCTCAACAGCAAGCCTTGCAGCTCTGATGGTATAGGCATCCTCCATGCGCCAACCCGGTGGACAGGGTGCATGTAGGTGTATGAACTTGAACCCCTTAACCTGCATTGCCCTCCTAACCTTATCTATGAAGTCCATTGGGTATGCAATGCTTGCAGTGGCTACGTAGGGTACCTTATGCATTAGCATTATCAGCGCTACGTCCTTCCTATCCTCAGTCTTACCCCTTGGCGATGTGGTTGTCCAGGCCATCCAGGGCGTTGTACCACTCGCCTGAATACCTGTGTTCATGTATGCCTCATTATCAGCCATTATGTAGAGTATATCCTCATTCCTATAAGCGGCACCACTTAATGTCGCAAATCCAATATCAGCCGTTGCACCATCACCAGCCCAAACAACCACAGGGCCGTTATTACCCCTCTGCCTAACGGCCCTAGCTATACCACTCGCAACCGCGGGGCTTGACGCAAACGGTACGTGGAGTACAGGCACGGTATACGCAGTAAATGGCGCTGTACCCGGTATTATACTTGAGCACCCAGCCGGTATTACCATGGTGAACTTACCATCAAGCGCCATAGCCAGCTGCCTCATACCCACTTGTAATGGGCATCCAGGGCATGCCGCCGTCCCCGGCATTATGAATTTCGTTCTCCCATACTTGTGCAGTTCATTCATTGTGACCATGCCCATCACCTCTCAATCTTCGGTATATACCAATACTTCCTAACCCTCACCAGGCCTTCGTGTTCTACCTTATTAATGAACTCCATCATTAACGTCTTAAACTCATCAGGTGAGACGTCGAAACCACCAACCCCCGCTAATATGCCTTCAAACGATACGTTACTAGGCACAAAACCACTTACCTCACTTGCAAGAATTCCACCCATACCCGCTGAGTAGTCCCTGTCAAACACTATTACACCCTTCATGCCATTAATCCACCCAGTAATGTCTTCCTCAGGGAATGGCCTGATATACCTAATTCTTAATAAGCCAATGGGATATCCCTCATCCCTAAGCCTATCAACCGCAGTCATTATATCCCCACTCCACGCACCCATTGACACTGCCAAATACTTAGCATCACTGCATCTATAACATTCAGTCAATGGCCCATACTTCCTACCGGTTAATTTACCATATTCATCATAGACATCCGCAATAACCTTCTTTGCGGACTCCATGGACTCATCCATGTACTTCTTGAGCAATGCATGGTAAACGTCATTACGGGGTAGATTACCCATTGTTATGGTCTCACCGCCAGGCTCAATGACGTACGGGATTCTCGGGTTCCTAGGTGGTAACCAAGCATCTACGTCCTCCTGTGATGGGATATCGAGGGGCTCCGCAGTATGGCTAAGTATGAATCCATCAAGCCCAACAGCGACTGGTAATAGCACTCTTTCATCCTCACTTATTCTAAATGCTGTCAATGTCATATCAAAGGCCTCCTGCACGTTCTGAGCCATACCAATTATCCAACCACTATCCCTAATGGCTAGTAAATCCGTGTGCTCATCATGTATATTCCACGGCGGGCCAACAACCCTAGTAACCACGGCCATTACGAGTGGAACCCTTGAGGCTGCGGCCCACCAGAGCATTTCGTACATGTAGAATAGGCCGTGGCTTGAAGTTGCAGTAAAAGCCCTCGCGCCGCCCGCAGCCGCTCCATATACCGTAGCTAATGCGGCAAATTCGCTCTCGACCCTCACGTAATCAGCCCTCAACTCTCCTCTCTCAATCATCTCGCTAATTCTCTCAACAATTAATGTCTGCGGTGTTATTGGATATGCCGATATCACGTTAACTCTAGCTAGTTTCACGGCCTCAGCAACCGCGTGATCGCCGACCAATACCTTCCTAACCTGTTTGGCGAGGGATATCTGCCTACTCATTCACACCACCCCCTCCTTAACCATGTCAATGGCCTTGACCGGACAAACATCCGCGCAGATTCCACAGCCCTTGCAGTAGTTATAGTCAATCCTAACATTCTTATCCTCAAGCCACTCAATCACATTCTCAGGGCAATAAAGCCAGCAAATACCGCACTTAGTGCACTTAGAATAATTAATCACGGGTCTATAAACACGCCACGTACCGGTCCTACCGCCAGCACCCTCGGCAGGCGTTGATAATAAGAGACCCCTTAATTTCTCGGCAACGCTCATCTCACTCACCCCTGACTAGTTCATAACCCATCTTAACTGCCTCAGCATTCAATTTAACCAGGTTCTCTCTACCAACAAACTCAGGTAATGAGGCGATGATTGAGTCAAGACTTACAACACCCGTTACCCTCGCAACGGCACCCAGTAATGGAGTACTCACTATGTGCCAACCAGCGATTACAAGCCCAAGCTTCTCACTTATTGATGTTGCATCAACGTAGTAAGTTCTATACCCAGTCCTTATTGGTGATGGTGAATTAACGATAATTATGGAGTCCCTACTCTTCATAAGATCATCCACATTCACCAAATCAAGAACACTCGAGACGAGAACCACCAATACATCAGCTCTCCTAACATTGCTGTGGAGAGGTACAGGTTTATCGGCAATCCTTGCGTAGGACTTAACAACGGCACCCCTACGCTCAGCACCAAACTCAGGGATTGCCTGACCCCACTTACCATCCTTAAGCGCGGCAGACACGAGGATCCTAGCGGCAGTAACACCCCCTTGCCCACCCCTACCTAAGATTATGAATTCAGTCACCTCGGCCATACTAACTCATGAACCGTAAGCACTAGGGCTTTATAAATGCTTCTGGTAGATTATTTATCTCTAAATGGTAAAAATAGTTAAATATAAATCCATAGGATTATTGAAATGACTTAATAAATAAGTTATGAAATACATAAAAATCATCTGCCGCATTGTTTAAAAACATGCCTAAATTAATATAATGATACCATCAAAAGATATTTTAATGATGCATCATTAAAGTATTATTTACTTAAGTAAAATTGTTAAGTCCTAACGCCATACCTCAATCTAACCCATTGATTCGTTTGACGTGCCCTACCTATGAATAATGGCAGGTATTTTCCAAGTCTATTTATTTCATTACGACCCACGGTATTCCATGCCGGGCATTCCTTATCGATATATGGGCCTTCAACATCATCGTAAACCAATGGATACAACCTACAGCCAATCGGTCTATTCTCATATATAGTGCATTGCATGGTCTGTGGATTAAGGAAGACGCAATGTCCATCCACATTCCTTAACCGCCACATCTCACCATCAAATACTGCGAAGTCCGTGAGCCTATAACCAAGCTTAGTTATCCTCTCAATATCCTCGGGTAGAAGCTCCATTTGCGTATTTAGACAGCACTTACCGCACTTGGTGCAATTCATTTTAACCTCGAAGAATTCAGGGTCGTCAAATACCGTGCCAAGCCTAATACGTATTTTAGCCATGATCACTTACTGACTCTCTCAACCTTATAAGCCATTGTAATTGCCTTATCCCTTCTATCGTCTATTCTAACCGTGGTCACAATCCTCTTAATGCCCACTTTATAGAGGGTGTCGTGGATATCCTGGAGTAATTTACCCAGCGCCTCAACGCTTGGGAGCTCGACTGACGTACCCATGGGGCCGATTTCGTACTTATAACCTGACCTCTTAATCACATCTATCGCGATTTTAATGTAATCACCAACGCTTGGCGAGCTTGTTCCTATGGGGTCAACCGCTATTTCCACGATTACGCTCATACCCACAATTGGAATTTAAGGTGGTTATTAAGACTTACTTAAGGTGGGATTTACCTTTCTTAAACGTGGCTTCGCCTAAGTCTTAATGCGTTTAATGTTACCGTTGTGCTACTCAATGCCATTGCCAAGCCAGCCCACTCAGGCCTTATGGTAAGTCCAGGCACGGCGCCAGCAGCTATTGGTATTAATACGGCATTATATATGAATGCATATAGTATATTAAACTTAATATTGCTTAGTATCTTTCTTGATAACTTAATGAAACTAAGTACCTTCGTTAAATCACTATCTAGCAATACCACATCTCCAGCGCTCTTTGCTATGTCCGTGCCTGTGCCCATGGCCATACCAATATCGGCGACTTTCAACGCCACCGCATCATTAACGCCATCACCAATCATGACAGTAATACCGAACTTATCCTTCAATTCCTTAACTACCTCAGCCTTTTCATCGGGCGTTAACCCTGCATAGACATGCTCAATACCTAACTTCCTAGCCACCATTTTTGCCACCTCAGTCCTATCACCAGTGATAATTACGGGCACCATACCTATACGCCTTAACTCATTAATTACCGCGGGAGCCTCAGGCCTTAAGGAATCACCAAGCACTATAGCTCCCAGCACCTCATTATTGATTATTACATAAACTACGGTATAACCATCACTCGCACTCTCACGGACCTTTCTTTCAATTTCCAAGTTAATTACCGCCTCAAATCCCTTAACTAACTTCTCATTACCAACACCTATCGTTAAGCCATTCCGCTGGGCGATAATGCCCATGCCCGGTATGGTATCATAATTATCCGCATCGGGGATTTCCCCATATACCTCTTTTGCCCTTTCAAGAATAGCCCTGGCTATTGGGTGTTCGGAACCCTTCTCCGCCACTGCCGCGTAGTAAAGGACCTTCTCATCACCAATTACTGAAATAACCTCAAACCTACCCCGGGTTAGGGTGCCCGTCTTATCAAAGGCCACCGCCCTAATCCTCGGGCTGAGCTCTATTGCCCTTGAATCCCTGATTAAAATGCCATGTTTTAAGGCATTGTTTGTACCTGCCACCACACTTATTGGTGTGGCTAGACCGAGGGCACATGGGCATGCAATGACTAGTACGGAAGCCATGTGAAGTACTGCCACGTAAATTGGCGCGCCCAGTAGGTACCAAACGATGAAGGTTACTGCGCCAGCCGTTATTACGAGCCACGTGAAGTATGAGGCAACCCTATCCACGAGTGATTGTATAGGCAAACGAAGCGACTGAGCTTGCCTTGCCTGCTTAATCACCTGTGCAATAAAGGCGTACTCGCCACTCCTAGTTGCCCTAATCCTTAAGTAACCCTTCGTGAGCACCATGCCGGCTAGCACCAGGTCACCGACACCCTTATGCCTTGGCCTTGGCTCTCCGGTCATCACAGCCTCGTCCACGTAACCCTCACCACCATCCACATAACCATCCACTGGTATTACCTCACCTTCCTTAACAACCACAATATCACCAGGCTTAACCTCATTAATTGAGACCAAAGTCTCAATGCCACTCCTGACTACCCTGGCGCTCCTTGGGTAAAGCCTGGCTAATTCTCTCATTGTCGAGCCAACCCTAAGCTTAAGTCTCGTCTCCAGGTAACGACCAATTAATATGAACGTGATTATCGCCGCGCTTGAGTCAAAAAATACGTCTCCACTAATCACATGAGTCAGTACTAGCACGCTGAATACGTATGCCGACAAAGTACCTAACGTTACTAGGGTGTCCATATTTGCGGTGACATTTCTAAAGGCTCTGACGGCACCCCTAATGAAGCGCATCCCTGAGTAGAACTGGACTGGGGTCGATAGGGCGAAGGAGGCAATGGCATATAGGGCACCTGGTATGATCCCCGCAATGCTTAGGGCTTCGAGTAAGAATATAAGGGCGGTTAAAGGAATTGCCACAGTAAGCCTAGCCTTAATGTCCTTTAGGTCTGTCTCAACGGCCTTCCTATCAACGTCAAAGTCCTCAGTACCTCCCTTACTCACGCCAATTACCTTAAAACCTGCGTTCTCAATGATTGCCCTAAGTCCACCCTCATCGATTTCCAATGGATTGTACGTAATAATTACTGTGTGATTAACGGGATTCGGAACAACACTGAATACCCCTGGGGCATGTAGTGCCCTGACTATTGTATTGACTTCCTCAGGCTCAAGGCCCTTGAGCATGAATGTTAGTGTTTCCCTGTAGATATCGTAACCAACCCCCTGCACAGCCTTTAGGGCCTTGGCATAGTCGAATACCGCTGGGTCAACTATCACGACCGCCTCATCATTGGCAAGACTGACGCTGGCCGATAGCACGCCATTAACTGATAATAACGCCTTTTGCACGGTCAGGGAGCAAGTCGCACAGTGCATTCCAATGATTTTAAAGTGGACCTCCCTACCATTACTGAATCTAAGTCCAATACTCACCTTACTCATTTCATCATTAATACCCACCCAACTCACCTAATGCTCATGCGGCATTCCCTGAGGGCCGTGCGTCAGGTAATACTCTGGGTTTGCCTCAAATGCCCGTTTACACATCAGCGAGCAGAAGTAATACACCTTACCCTTGTAGATGGTTTTATACTGCGTACTCGTATCAACCTCCATACCACATACGGGATCTATAGCCTTACCCATACAAGTGTGCAGCCAATGCACTGAACTGTATGGTTTATCAAGAACAATTTGTTAACCATAGCTCAATGAGTAAAGAAACAACTGTTTCTAGATTCACGGATATTGAGATCAGAGTATTAAACGTACTTAGGGAGAATGCCAGGGCTAGTGTTTCAGAAATAGCCGAGAGACTCGGCGTGTCGAGGGTGACCGTGTATAGGGCATTAAGGTCGTTGATTAATAAGGGCATTAAATTCACGGTAGATGTACCGGAGAATTCGCCAAGGGCATTCATAATAACTAGGGAACCTCATGCGGACCTTGGTGACTGCTATAAATTGGTTGATGGTAGGTACATAGTGATTGTGAGGGCTAGGGACTTCAATGAGTTGGTAACTATCATTGATGGGCTTAGGGATAAGGATGAGGTTTACATAGCGTTGAAACCCGTGAGTAAGCAGCTAATTAGTGTTGGTTTGGTGTGTGATTACTGTGGTGGGCCCATAACGGTGCCAATAATATACAGGAGGGGTAGGAGGACGTATTACCTATGCTGTGAGGCTTGTTTGAGGGAATTGAAGAAGAAATTGAGCAGGAGTAATAAAAATAAGGCCTAACTCATCGTGACTTCTGTGTCATCTAGTGGGAATAGGTGTATTTTTTATCAGAGGACGTATGATGGCGAGCGTTGCATACTCATGCCACCTGAGGATTGGAGGGTCAGTAGGAGTAAGTTCATTAACTTTTGCCTAAATAGTGGCCGTGGGTGCCCTGTACTTAGTAGGTATTACTCAATGGTATCTAGGGGATCGGTTAAAGAGGAGAAATGAGTTTAATTTAAACATCATTGTTCAGCAGGAATTATCTAAATGGGCCCTTCTGAATCAGTATGATTATCATTATGACTGATGCACTAAGTAAAAATGCTATTAGGCTTGTTATCAATTCACTAGATTCTCCCTGCATCGCCGATATCGCCTGCGAATTGCCTGGGCTGAGGGTAAACGTAGCCAGTGGGAATCCGTATTGATTAATCAGTATTGGGTGATCGCCAAGCTCGTACTCAGTAACCGGCGAGTATAATTGAGCCGTTGTTGCATTTTCAATGCCTATAATGGGTATTGTTGTTATGTGGTGAGGCTTCAACACTACGGGCTTGGCAATCGTATACGTGCCATTACTCACCACTAGCGTTACATACAATGTGTAGTTCAGGCCGTTGTATATCTGTAGTACTACGGCGTTATTCTCAACCACGTACTTAACAAGCCTAATCTCAGACAAATAATTCTCTATGGCGTTAATTATGGCGCTCGTGTACGTTAATGCCTGCTCCTGGAACCACACTGGGCCATAATTTGGAGGTCCTGTTTGCCAGGTCCAGTCACTACCCTCAGCAATGTATAGGTAGTTCCACAGCGTGTATATTGGGTTTGTCGAGTTTGGAGTTGTGTTGAAGGGTAGTGGTACCACGGGTGATATTGGCATGCCCACGGCCTTCGTAAACGCCACAAGGTACTCCCTAGCCAAGGCAACTGAGCGCCAAATTTCGATCTTACCTGGGTAACCATTGTTCCAGTTGTTTAGGTTTAGGGCCCATGAGGACTCCGGTAGGTTCGTTAGCACGGCTATGGGTTTATGAGTTGCGATGGCCTCGCTGGCCGTCTGTGTTACGAACCAGGTGCCCTGGTACTCAGAGAGTACTTGGTAAATAGCCTGTAAATCAGCGGGACCCGTGGTTGGGTTAAAAATTAGTGGGTTCTCGCCATCTAGTGCCACGACGACTACGGCGCCCGGGCTCTGCATGTATATCCTGGCTAGGTAATGAATTAACTCCCTAGCGGTTACCTGTGGAGGTTGTCTGAAGTACGCGAAGGAGAATGCGTTGGAGAGGTCTGTATCCCTAAATAACACTATTATTTGCTCACCAGTTGAATCCTCAACGATTATAGGCCCGTAGGGCGATGGAGTACCGCTAACCACGGTTGCGTAGGGCAGGAACGCCTGGGCATCGAGTATTGTGAATTCAATGCCGGTCTCATTATATAGGTGAACTAAGCCCATGTTAAATGCCATCTCGGGTGTCCAGGCACCAGTTGCCTTAACGCCGAATACATCCTCGGTCATTTCCTCACCCATGAGTATTTGAGCTAGTAAGTCACTCTGCCAGCCATTGTCATAAATTATTGCCTGCAGTGGGTGGTAAAATGGCACGGCGAGTATCTCGATCTTACCCTCCTGGGCGAGCTCCCTATATAGGCTGATTGTATAGTTTATGGCTTCGAGACACTGTGTCATGTTTACATTGAGTATTGATGGGCTTGACCAAACAGGTGAGTATGGGAATGCGCCCTCGGTCAGTATTGTCTCCCACTGATATAGAAGTACTGGTGTGAAGTCTATGGTAACACTCACGTTATACTCATTGAGTAAGATGGCTTGCAATTCGTAGGCACCAACCCACGTCCCATTCCATAGGAAGTCATGACACGTGTGAAGCAAGACCCAGGCTTGTTCCCACGTCCCGTTTGGCTCTATGTAAAGTGGTTGATGCATGTTCCATACAATGACTAGGCTGAGCGGTGGCTTGCCCGTTGTATTGAGTACGTAGAGGCTTGGCAATGAGGCTTGGGTTAATACCGTGCCTAAACTATACACCGTGAGCATTGGCGTATATATGCCCTGCGGCATATTTACAGTGAAGTTCAGCGCCACCGTGTAGTAGCCTGGCATTATTGTTACATCGTAGTAATTAAACTCCTCACTATTTGCCGTGAGTGTCATATTAACAGTAATAGGCTTGCCAAATTCGTTCTCGAAAAGAACGTAGACAGTGGCATTCTGACCAACTAAGTAAACATACTTACTATACGTCGCATTTATGAATATCAACGGTGAGTACACGTCCTGTATTGCGAAGTTCCCGTTGGGTGTGCAGATTACCGTACCGCTTATTAGGTTGGCTGAGCAGTGAAGCCAGGTGTTAGTCGTTGTATCCCAGTAGACCCACTGGATCCACTGTCCCGGCTGGAATGGCCCTATCATAACTGAGTAATTACCCCAGAGTGGGTTGAATGTCATTGTCGCATTCATGGCGCCAGGCGCACCACTCGTGGTGTACCAAGGAACATTTCCAGGGCCTGAGGTTAGGCCATACCAGAGGAGTATGTTATCCGGCGCCCTACCAAGTACGGTTATTAATATTGAACCGTTTGGATAAACGTAGGCCCATGTATATCCTTGGTTCGGTGGATTAACGTCAACATTCCAGTTCCAGAAGGGTACACATTGATAGTTAATCCAAGTGTTCGTGGTTACATCATGGAATACCCAGGCAACCCAAGTACCTGGTTGGAAAGGCCCAATCGTAACTACGTAGCTGGTTCCATTCCAAGTCATTAAGGTATCAGTGACGCTTGACCAAGGCCCCTGTGGGTATGGTTCAATACCCCAGCGTAAGTAAACCTCGTGGCCCTCTGGTACTCCCGTTATCGCCACGGTTATGTACGCGGAGCCTGACGCTGGTGTTACGTTAAAGGATACTACATATGAGCATGAGCTTTGGGCATAGGTTATGGGTACCATAAGTAGTGCTGCTACTATTGGTAAAAGAATTAACGGGTATATTATTTTATTTGTCATATTATTAGGGTATTTTTTAGATATTTAAATTTTTCTTTTCAATTATTCTTTTAATTATTTTCAATTCCTCTATGCCTTAACACCACCCATTGCATATATCTGTACCAGGTACTTCTGGAATGCCATGAATATTGCAAATATTGGTATTCCCATGAGCACGGAGAACGCAGCAAGCACATTATACAGTGTTGCCCTATTCACGAAGGCTAGATAGTACATACCCAGGGTTAAGGTCCACATGCTACCCTTTGCTATGAATGCGTATGCCAGTGCATAATCCGTATAGGCTCCCATGAATGCCAAGAGCGCGACAAACGCAATTATTGGCTTAGCCATTGGTAAAAGAATTCTGAAGAACGCCCCAGGCCTAGTTAACCCATCGATCAACGCGGCCTCCTCATAATCCTTAGGTATCCTATCAAGAAACACCTTAACTAGGTATGAACTAAATATTGATGTGCCACCTGAATAGGCTAGTATTAAACCTACGTATGTAGCCCACCCTCTAAGCATACCCAATGATGCGAACATTAAGTATAGGGGCAGTGCCGTCGCTGCGAATGGGAAGAACGTCATCACGTATATGGTCACCATCAACGTGGTCTTCCCAGGTACATTAAACCTAGATAGGGCAGCCCCCGTTATGAAGGCTACAATAACCGTGATCGCTATCGTACCTGCCGCGAGTATCAGGCTATTCCTTAACCATAATAGGAATGGTTCCTTAAATAATATGTAGTAATAGGCCTCTAGGGATGGGTTCTCGGGCAGGAGTGAGCGTAGGGTTATTGAGGCCAATGTTGGTATTGGATTCACGGAAGTGATTATTATGTAGTAGATTGGGAATACGGCTATGATGGCTGTAACGGTAAGTATTATATACGATATACCAAGCCTAACCCAATTAATTACCTTGTTCCTTAGGCTATACCTATTACTCATGTTATCACCTCAAGGACCCTACCAACCCTGAGCATTAGTATTGCCATTATTGTCAGTATTATTGTCGAGATTACGGAGTAAGCCGCAGCAATGTTATAATAGCCATATGAGAATGCCTCCTGGTACGTATAAACAATTAGTATGTCTGTGGATATGCCCGGACCACCACCCGTCAATATGTATATTGGGTAGAAGTTATTCCATGTAAATACGAAGCCACCAACGCTGACGAAGGCTATGGCGCTCCTCATTAGGGGCAGTGTTATGTACCTAAACCTATGCCAGGCATTGGCGCCATCAACCACGGCAATATCATATAACTCACTCGGTATGCTCTGCAGACTTGATAGGAAGACCGCCGTATAATATGGGAATGATAACCACAGGTTCGTTAATATTAATGCCGCCCAGGCGGTATTCGTGAATGTTAACCAGTTGATTGGTGGGATGCCAAATAAGCCGAGGAATTTATTGACGATTCCATACTCATAATTCCACATCCCAGACCAAATCACTAATGATATGTATGCTGGAAATGCCCAAGGAACTAAAAGTAACGTAAAAAATACATCCCTACCCTTAATATCCTTCTGATTAAGTATTAAGGCAAGGATGAAACCAGTAACAACCATCGGGACTAGACTACCCACTGTCCAAATCACCGTGTTCAGTAATAATGTATAAAAAGTATCGCTAGTTAATATTTCTTGATATATCCTTAACCCAATAAATGTATAATGAAATAAGTGATAAAGATCAAAGTTTGTAAATGATATATACACGGCATAGGCCACCGGGTATAGAAATAGGAATAATGCAATGGCAATGATGGGAAGAAGGTAAAGGTATTGGATAAAGATACGGTCTAACTTTTGAAGAGGGTCCATTATTAATCACCTAACTTAACTGCTTGATTGAGCCATTTGCTGAAGCATGTACTGTTCCATGCCTTGGGCAGCGGCCTGGGCGGTCGTCTGATTAGCGAAGTAGGCAGTTGCGTACTGGTGGAATGCCGGCCAGTAATACGCCATTGCGGGTATGTTGGGGAACTTCTGGCCGTACTGCGCCTGGGCGAATATGCCCTCCATAATGTCGTTGAGGCATGATGGCGTTAACTGCCCAGCCTTCAACTGACTAACCGCCTGGTTATAGGCCTGTATATTGGCTGGTATATCGTGCGCATAATTCCATAGGTTAAGGTCTGCCTGTGGTCCAGTCATGTACAGTATGAACACCAATGCAGCCTCCAACTGCTGAGGCGTGGCGCCACTTGCCTGTGGCGATGCAATCACCCAACCAGTACTACCTATCAGTGGGCTTGCATGTAGACCTGTCTGGCTAACCACGGGTAATGGTGCAGCACCAAGGTTACAACCAAGTGCCTTGAAGTACGTTCCCAAGTCCCATGGTCCATCAAATATTATGGCTGCTTGACCACTTGTGAATAACTGCCCCTCAAGGCTTGGGTTCATGTCTGGGGCATTTATGTGTAGGCCGTATGTTAGATTATACCAGAATTCTAAGGCATTAGCCATAGCGCTTGAATTGAGTTGTGGCATGTTGTTGGGGCCGAATATTTGCCCGCCAAAGCCAGCGAACCATGCGGCGAATCTATAACCCCACTCAGAGCCGACACCGTAGGCAATGCACCACACGTGGTACGTGCTATTGACCTGCAGGCACATGTTGATCAATTGGTCTGTGGTGTTTGGTGGTGATGTTATGTATTGCTTATTGTAGAACATGACTATGTAATTTATGTTGTCGGGTAAGCCGTAATAACCATGGGCGCTTGGTGTGTTTAAGTAGAAGTTCTGCGCAGCCGTTGGTAGGTACTGCTCGAATACTGACGGTGGCAGGTACTCACTTAGGTTTAGTAGTAGTCCGGCTGCGAATAGTTTTCCTGCATCATCACTCGTATCCCTATAGACGATAGGCGCTTGCCCAGCCTTTGCGGCTGATATGAAGTTGCTCGTTGCAATGCTGACACCGTAAGTTACCTCAACATGTATACATGGATATAACTGCTCAAAGGATGCCAATGAGGCATTAAATGCCTGATTCTCACTAACGCTGTATGTGTTCCACACGGTTATCGTTACGTTACCAACCTTAGAACAGAACGTTTGAGCAAAGCTGGGGCTGTATACATTTTGTGGTGTGAAGTCACTTATTGGTATTACGAAGCCTGGTGGTGTTGCTGGTTTTGGTGCGGAGGGTTTGTATAGGTAAACCACGGCCACGACCGCCGCTATTATGACTATCACTGCAACGACTATGCCTATTATAGCCCCTGTGGATAGTCCAAGCTTACTCATACGTATTTCAGGTATTATGAATAGGTTTAAAAGCATTACCGTGATTGATTTATATAATTCATGAATGCTCATAAATAAAAAAGGCAAAACTTAGATACTCATCTATATATTTATACCTAGGTATACCCATTAATAATGTAATTATTAACGACCATTAAGCACCAATAATCTTTGGCAAGTTATCTACCCTTAATAATGAAGTAATCACCACTTAAGACGCCACTACCATACCTCCTTGGTCTATTACTTAACCTAACCTCGAATTTATTATCATAATAAATCAATTCACTTGAGTTAACTATTATACGCCTAGGCATTAGGTTTAGTCCTGAAAGCCTTCTTACGAATTCATGAAGGGTATTGGGGCCGTTAACTCTTTTCCAATCCATACACCTCCTATTATCAGGGTCAGGACCTCCCTCAAGCATTACCTCATCACCGTAGTAAAGCATTGGGGTCCCAATCCAGGTGTATATGAATGCTAACGCCGCCTTAAACTTCTCAATGTCATTGTTAAGCATTGTTATTGCCCTTGGCGTATCGTGTGTATCCACAAAGAGCCAGGAGTTAATTAGGAAGTGCTTTGGTAATACGTTCAATTGTCTCTTAAGCACCTGGGCGAAATCCTCGGCGTTAATTTCATCACGAAGAAACTTAATTAACGGTTCCCAGACCTGGTAATTCATAACTCCATCAACCGCATTTCTCCATAGAAATGGATCACCCCAAACCTCGGCGATTAACGGCTTATTAATGAAGTTCCTTAGGTCCCACAAAAACCAGGGTGGTATGCCGGCGCCCACATCGATCCTAAAGGCATCAACACCCACCAACGCCCAATGAAGTACGATACCCTTAACCCACTCACCGGCGAACTTCATGTTAAGCTTAGGCATCCTCTTAACATCCATGAACTTCTCATAATCACCATTATAAATGTAGTACCAGTGAGAATACTTAGGGTCACCACTCAGAGCAGCCCTAAAGGCGGGGTGCTCAGAACCAGTGTGATGTATGGGTAAATCAAGTATAACCTTAATACCAAGTTCATGAGCTCTCCTTAGTAATTCCTTAAACGCATTATTACCGCCTAGATCATCATCGACATTAATGTAATCAACAACATCGTACCTATGGTAGGACATCGCCCTGAAAATTGGCGTTAAGTAAATCGCATCAAAGCCCATAGACCTAATATAACTGAGCTTGTCCGTAATGAAGGATAAGTCACCACCAAGCCTATCCCTAGGACCGCCCTTCCTCTTACACCCAAACCTATCAACGAAAATACCGTAAATCGCCCTGAACAACCTACGCCTATTCTCATGAACCCTCCTAATAGAACCACCGAGTTTAAGCACATTGAATCCATTTTCCGTAGGACCATCATCAAGAACCACCTCACCATCAACTAAGTACCTATAGTAATACTTACCCGGAGGTAATGAGATGTAAGCACAATAATCAGGACCACAAAACTCAAGTTCAATAGGCTTCATAAACGCCGTAAAACTACCGATAACAAAGGCGGCCCTCCTGGGCTGCTTATTCACTGAGAACCGAACGAAATAGAGATTACCGCTTTTAAATACGGTGATAGGCATTAACCAACCGCAAAAATACGAACTTAAATTAATTAACCCAAATGAAGAGTAACGAAATAAAGGCTTAAAAACCGACGTATTTTTAAGAACTCACGAGCCCCGGTAGTATAGCCCGGTCAAGTATGTGGGCCTTTCGAGCTTAGGCGAAGATAGCCCGTGACCCGGGTTCAAATCCCGGCCGGGGCACCAGATATTTCTATTCTCTTATCTCTTACTCATTTTCTTGTCCTGAGTTAAATTTTTATGCTGTGCATAATCCCCTGGATTTGTGAGGATTAAGGTTAAGTTTTTTGGTGATCTTTATGAGTTAGTTGGTGCATTTAGAATAGAACTTGAAACCCCAAACGGCCTTTCTATACGTGATCTTATTGATCTCATTTCCCATACGTTCAATCCTAAGTTTGCTGAGGCTGTGCTTGATGGTGATGGCAGGCTTAGGGGTGAGTACGTGGTCCTAGTTAATGGTAAAGCCATTGAGTGGCTTAATGGCCTTGCTACGAAACTTAACGATAATGATGAGGTAGTGTTTCTACCGCCCGCTGAGGGTGGTTGAGCTGTTGGTATGGGATAACTTATAAATTGGTATTAGTTCTTTTCACAGTAATGAGTTATACCCATTGGGTTGATAGGATAGCGAACCAAGTTCTTGAGAGGTGCCGTAGTGAGGGTAAGGATGAGTGCGTACTTAACGGCGGCTTAAGTGTTTCTGGGCTTCAACACATTGGTAGGCTTAGGGGTGAGATAATACTGAATAGCATCATCGCCGAGAAATTAAGGGATGCAGGATTAAGGGTTAAGCAGGTCCTGACTCTATACACGATGGATCCCTGGAAGGGTAAGGATAAGCAGCTTGAGCAGTTCCTGAATCCTGAGGTTGGTAGGAAGTACGTTGAATGGCCTCTCGAGCGCGTTCCTGACCCTAAGGGTTGCCATAAGTCCTGGGTTGATCATTACTGGAGGGACTTTGGTGATTACCTTGATTATTTTGCAAAGAATGTTGAGGTTATAACAACCGGCGAAATGTACAGGGAGCATCCCAGGATGAGGGAGTTTATAGTAATGACTATGAGGAATAGGGAGAAGTTAATTGAGGTCATTAATAAGTATAGGGGTAGGAACCCGTATCCAAAGGACTGGATACCCTTCGAACCGATATGCGAGAACTGTGGTAGGATTGGTACTGCGGAGGTCACGAAACTGGATTTGGATAAGTACGAGGTTGAGTATAGGTGCACGTATTGCGGCCATGTTGGTAGGGCTAAGTTAACTGATGGTAAGCTTCCATGGAGGGTTGAGTGGGTTGGTGTTTGGTACACGTTGCAGGTTGACTTTGAGCCTTACGGCAAAGATCATGCAATGCCCGGTGGTTCCAGGGACTCCGCAGTTGAGATCGCGAAGACCGTTTATGGTGTCAACCCACCATTGGGTACTTGGTATGAGTGGGTTGGTTATGTGGTTAATGGTAAGGACGTAGGCGATATGGGTAGCAGTGACTTCATAGGTTTTACACCGAGGGAGTGGGTTGAGGTTGCGGAGCCTGAGGTTCTTAGGTACATATACATATTCCATGAACCAACGAAGAGGCTTACCTTCAGTCTCGACTCTATCTATCAATACGTGGATATATATGATAGGGCTGAGCGCCTTTACTATGGCGTTGACAAGCCAAGCCCTAAGGAGAAGGATTACCTTGACCTAATTATCAAGTCCTACGAGTATGCACAACTAAGGAGACCATTGCCTAAGGAAATGCCCTTCCAATTACCATACCTACATGCCGTTGCACTTATCCAGACATTACCCCAATCACTGGGTGAGGAGGAACTTATGGAGAGAGTTATCAAGAGACTGAAGGAGACCAAGATACTCACTAAGGAATTGGACGATCTATCCCGTGAGAGGATTAAATCAAGGCTCATTAGGGCCCGTAATTGGGTCAATAAGTATGCACCTGAGACATATAGGATTAGGGTTCTTAATGAGTTACCTGATTCAATAAGGGCGTCATTAACAGACATCCAAAGGAGTAAACTGGGCTTGCTACTTCAGGAGCTTGAGAAGATTGATGTTTGGAATGAGGATAACATTAAGGAGGCGATGAAGAGGGTCCCCAGGGAAAATAAGGATGTTGAGAAGACATTCTTTGAGGCCACATACCTAATATTCTTTGGTAAGCCAAGCGGCCCAAGGATCGCGCCTTACCTGGCAATGCTTGGTAAGGATTTTGTCCTTAATAGGTTAAGGGATGCATTGAGGTGATTACTAATGTCTAAGCTATTAACAGCGGCCATAGTCCTTGCTGTGATTGTGTATGCCGTTTTATTATCGTCATTAGCCGGCACGTATTTACCCAGCAAGGGTAATTTTGCGCTTGAAATCACAGTACTCGTATTGGCACTGATTAGTTTCTTCGCATCATTTCTATCGATTAAGCAGACGTGGTATGACGTTAACACCGCATACACAGATAGGGAATTGATAATTGGGAAATTAAAGAGAATTCTAGCGTTTTTCTCACTGGGCCTGAATATTGTTAACATAATTCTGGTTTTCGCGTATGTGCTTATTGTGGTTATTTAAAATAATAAATTATCTTCATTTAAATTCAATTACTTCTTAATCAGAGCCCTCAATTGATTAAGCTCCTTATCCTTACTCTCAATGATCTTCATTAGCTCCTCCCTCTCCTTAAGTAACTGCTCGTATTTCTTACGTACGTCTTGGCACTCACTTTCAATCTTATTAATCTCCCTCATCTTACTCTCCAACTCCTCCCTCTCCCTATCAAGCTTCTCCCTTAACTCAACCAATGTATTCTCCCTAATAATTAACGCCCTCTGGTAATTCATTAACTCCCTCTCCTTATCAAGAAGTCTCTTCTCCCAATCCGTGAGCCTCTTCTCCTCTTCAACAAGTTTCGTTATTAACGGCTCAAGCTTATCCAAAAGCTCCCTCCTCCTCTTATTAATCTCCTCATCAAGCTTCTTCAGCGTGTCCTCCCTCTCCTTAAGCAGGTTCTCCAGAGAATTAAGCCTACCCTCTTTATCCTTAAGTTCAGCCTCTAGCTTATTCAGCATTTCCTGCCTCTCATTCAGCTTCCTCTCAAGCTCCTTAAGTTCAGCCTCCCTCCGCGCCAACTGCTCAAGTCTCTCCTTAATCTCCTGCTCCCTCTTCTCCAACTCCCTAAGCCTGGCATTCTCGGCGTCAATCCTTACAGCTTCCATCTCAAGTCTCTGCTCACGGGACTTCAACTCAACCTCCCAATCCCTAAGCTTAGCCTCCTTCTCATTAAGTGCCTTCTCCCTTTCAGCCAGGTCCTTCTCTCTATTATCAAGATCGCTAAGTCTCGCAGTTAATTGATTAGAGAGGGCTATAAGGGACGCCATCACACTGCTCATCTCAGCTAACTTGGCTTTCTCCTCCTCAAGTGCTTTCCTATCGCTCTCAAGTCTTTGCCTAAGCTCCTCAAGGCTCTTCTCCCTGATCGAAACATCACTCTCCCTCCTACTTATATCGAGTAACTTATTCTCCAGGTCCTTCTCCCTATTAAGGACCTCGTTATATACCTTGTTCAATTCTGCCAGCAAATTGCTTAACTTAGATACCTCTGAAACGAGGGTTGATGCCTTATCAACTCCGCTCTCAATTTTAGCATTTAGGTCCTTAACATTATTATTTATTGATTCAAGGGTTGTATTGACACTTACGAGGCTCTGTTGCATGTTGCTTGATAATCCCTGAAGTCTGTCTAGGAGGTTATTTATTTTCTCAAGTGCGTCAAATAGGGAGTCCATAAGCTTCTTACTTGTGTCGTTGAATTGATTAACGATGGTATTCATTTGGGCGACTCTACTGGCTATGTCTGTGGTTGATGAGTTTATGACCTTAATTGCGTCTTGCAACGTTTTATCGTTCCTCTCAATTCCGGCTGAAATGGCCTGAAGGTTCTTCTGCATTTGATTGGCGCTATTAATTAGTGCTTGAACGTTCTGCTGTAATGCCTGGAGTAAATTGCTTATGTCGTTAATCCTCTGGTAAAGCTCTGATGCCTCCTTAGACCTGAACACGGTACGTATTTTAAATAGGGGAACTAATATATTTTGCTTTTATTATTCTAAATGGAATTGAATGTAATGAGAAACAACATAAAACTAAGTCTTGCCAGAACCCTTACCCAGGACATCCAAAATAACTGACTTAAGTCCCTCAATCATCTCAGAACTTTTTCTATACTCAGAGATCAACCTAATACCCTGCTCCTCAATTAATTTCTGAAGCTCATTAAGCCGTGTCGCAACATTGGATAATTGATTCGTGATCTCAACAACCTGGTTAACGTCAAGAGCTCTATACTCCCTCAAATCCATCGTGGTCTTCGCTAATAAATCCACGGCATTCTCAATCTTACTTTGCAAGGATGATACTGAATCCCTATACGCAATTAGCGAAGCCTCAATCCTCGTCAACTCCCTTAATGTGTTAGATAACATGCCCACTAACTCAGCCATACTCTGCGGAGTTATGCCGCTGACTAATTCCTGAGCCTTAATTAAACTAGATAGGGATTTTTCAATTTCATTAACCCTACCCTCCAAGCTCTCAACCCTAGTACTTAGATCTGCCAGGTTCCTGGATAATTGATCAACTTTACTATTCAAGTTCATCAACTCCCTAAGAATCCTAGCTATTGGATCCTCACGTGGAGGTGGGGGTGGCGCTGGGTAATAACCCATTGTAAATAAACCAATGCATTAATTACTTAAATATTTATCTTGTGATTACCAATTAATGACGTACATATCCCCAAGGGCAAAAATACTAAGTAAAAACGTGAGCAGGAACGTAGTAGTGCTGGGTCCCACAGTAATTAATGAGGGTACGATAGTGGAACCCCTCGTTATTATAGGTCACCCAATAAGGTCGAAGCTCCTGAGCGTGAGAGATAAGGGTTCAGTCATTGAGCAGTTAATGGATGATGTCAGTAGTGGCGCAGTAATTGGTAGAAACTGTATAATTAGGAGTAATGTCATCATTTATGAGAATGTGGAGATAGGCGATGGCGTTGAGACAGGGCATAACGCGTTAATTAGGGAGAATACGAGGGTTGGTGCGAATACTAGGATTGGGTCTGGGGTTATAATTGATGGGGACACGGTAATCGGAAGTAACGTTAGTATACAGAGTATGGTCTACATACCGAGGGGTACGGTCATTGAGGATAACGTATTCCTGGGACCCAATGTCGTGATAACAAATGATAAATACCCACCGAGTAGGAGACTTGATGGCGTTAAGATTAGGAGGAACGCCGTTATTGGCGCCAACGCAACCCTGATAGCGGGCATTGAGGTTGGGGAGAACGCTGTGGTTGCGGCTGGCGCTGTCGTGACCAGGGACGTACCACCGGGGGAGGTCGTTGCCGGTGTGCCCGCCAGGCCCATCTACAGCGTCGATGTTTTTATTAAAAAGAGGATTGAGTATGAAAGATCAGAGGCCCCTTAACGTTCTCCTAAGGTTTCTAGCCATCTCCTCAAATCTGGCAATATCCTGCTTAGACAGTGATGGTGGAACGACCTTAAGGGCCTCTTCAAAATGCTCAATACCGACAGGCTTAACCTGGTTAGTATTACTCCTAATGGTTTCTCTCAAAGCCAGCATCGCGGCTTCCCTAACCAATGCCGCTAAATCAGCCCCTGTGTATCCCTCGGTCCTTCTGGCCAGGTCTCTGAGGTACTTATAGTTTCCATCCTTAACATCATCAGCGAGCTTTAAGCCCCTAATGTGGACCTTAAGTATCTCAAACCTGGCATTCGCATCGGGTGGTGGTACGTAAACAATCCTATCGAACCTACCTGGCCTTAATAAGGCTGGGTCTATTATATCGGCTCTATTCGTCGCCGCAATAACCACGACATTCTTCAATGGTGCGATACCGTCCATTTCGGCTAATAATTGATTAACAATCCTATCAGTGGCCCCACTATCAACCCTCAAGCCCCTTGCTGGTGCTATTGCGTCTATTTCGTCGAAGAATATTACGCATGGTGCTGCCATTCTTGCTTTTTTGAATATTTCCCTGATTGCTCTCTCGCTTTCTCCGAACCACTTGCTCAGTATTTCAGGACCACGAACAGCAATAAAATTCGCATTACTCTCCGTAGCCACAGCCTTAGCCAAAAGAGTCTTACCAGTACCAGGAGGACCAAACAACAAAATACCCTTAGGAGGCTCAACACCGAGCTCCTCAAAGTACCTTGGGTACTTAAGTGGCCATTCAACCATTTCCTTAAGCTCTTGCTTCACGTTCTCGTAACCACCAATATCATCCCAGTGAACCTCAGGAACCTCAACAATGACTTCCCTAAGCACCGTTGGTTGTATGTACTTCATGGCCTCTAGGAAGTCCCTCATCCTAATCCTAATCCTGGCCAACTGCTCAGGCGGTATCTGTGGTTGATCCAAATCAATCTCCTTAGTAACGTCTATAGCCTCCCTAAGCCTTATCATCGCGGCCTCCTTAACTAATGCCGCTAGGTCAGCCCCCGTATAGCCGTGAGTCATCTCCGCAATCTCATCAATATTCACAACATCACTTGGATCGCATATCTTCTCCTTAACATCATCCTCAGTACACAGCGGCACATTCCTTGTGTGCACCTGGAGTATCTCCTTTCTCGCATTCTTATCGGGCATGCTTATGTATATCTCTCTGTCGAATCTTCCTGGTCTTCTTAGTGCTGGGTCTACGGCTTCTGGTCTGTTGGTTGCTCCTATTACGATTACCTGGCCCCTCTCCTGCAAACCATCCATTAATGTGAGTAGCTGGGCAACAACGCGCTTCTCAACTTCTCCAGTTACTTCTTCCCTCTTTGGTGCTATTGCATCAATCTCATCAATAAAGATAATGGCAGGAGCATTCTTCTTAGCCTCCTCAAAAATCTCCCTCAACTTAGCCTCAGACTCACCATAATACTTACTCATTATTTCAGGGCCGTTAATCGATATGAAGTAGGCATTGGCCTCTGAAGCCACGGCTTTTGCCAGGAGGGTTTTACCAGTGCCCGGCGGGCCAATTAAGAGAACACCCTTGGGAGGCTCAATACCAAGGTGTTTAAAGATCTCGGGGTGTCTCAACGGTAACTCTATCAATTCTCTAATCTTCCTCTTCGCCTCCTCCAGATCACCAATGTCCTCCCAGGTAACCCTCGGCATTGTTAACTCCATCTCCCTGACAGGCTCCTCCCTAACCTGAACCTCGGTATCAATACCAACATACGCAGCAGGCCCAGGTGTTACGCTCGTTACCATGAACCTAATGGAGCCCGTGTAATACGGTATCTCTATGATCGAGCCCTTCCAAACAGGCTTACCAAGCAGGTAAGCCCTCTTGAGATAATCAGGGTCAACCCTAATGTACTCACCAACAGGCGCTATCGTGACCCTCTGCGCAGACCTTAGGTTAGCCTTCCTAACCTTAACAACATCACCAATACTAACACCGGCATTCTGCCTTAAAACACCATCCATCCTTATGTAGTCCTTATCCTCATCATCAGTGTAGGCAGGCCATACCTGAGCATAGGCACTGCGCTTATTACCAACTATCTCAACATACTCCCCAGGCTCAATACCAAGCACCCTCATGTACCGCTGGGGAATCCTAACAATGAGCCTACCAACATCCCTCGTCCTAGCCTCCGCAACCCTAAGACTAACCTCATTATTAGAACCCATGACTAATCCTCACTGCTTAATCCTCAACTCAGCTTATATAATTATCTTCACCTTGCTAACTCACTAAGCCAATACCATGCGTTTACTAATAAGTTCAATTTCACAGACTTAACTTATACCTAACTTAAATTATTGCACGGCACGCATTAATCTAACAAAATATTTCGTGCTCATTAGCGATCATCCTGAGGACCTTATTAATCATTTAAAAATTAAATTACCGATGTGTATTGCTCAGGATCTAAAAATCGCATGTGTTAAAATTGATGAGGATTTAATTAGGAAAAACAGATTGTGCTGGGGTGAAAGGGATAATTCTAAGTATAAGTGCGGTGGGGAGATCAATGATCTAAAGACGATTAATGAGGTTATTATAATACTTATTGAAGTTCTTTACCGTTTATTACGTTGGCGAGTATGGATACCGTGATGGTTAGATAAGGAGAAAATCAAAATATTCAATAGTAAGGATAGAATTAAGACAATAAACGATAAGGTAGCTAAGGTGATTGATGACATTCTTAATGAGATGTTAAAGTACTTATATCAATATGATGATTATTGGATTAAGAATAGAGTATCCAATGAATTAAGAAGGATCATTGAAGATTTATTAAATGGCAGGGCTGAAGTAATTGTTAGGAGGACGGAAAGCTCATTAATAATCGCGGTACGTGGAAGCCACGTCACCTTAGAAATTATTAGGAATAGGGATGTTATAGTCCAAATACTTAATGATTTCCCAGGCACAACAATGAGGATACCAGATGTCTTCAAGGAGTTTGTGAAAAATAGGAATAGATACGAAGAACTCGCCAAAATGCTCCTTGCAGCAAAGCTGGGTCTTGCTAATACAGATGAGGGAGAAAATAAGGATAAACCCAGAATGAGGACAACACGCCTATGGCAAGCAGTATTTTGGGCACTTCTTTATCCAGGAGATGTATACATAAGTATAAAATCGATCAATGTAAACGTTGAAGACGTAACAATAACGTGGTCTTTCACGGCTAACAACCACGTATCATATAAAGAAAATGCACTTAAGATCGCTAAAGACCTTGATGAAAAGACGTTATTGATCTTTCTATTAACGAGCATACTGGGTGACGGCTATGCGAATGCGTATTTAAGGAGAAGCAGGTTAAGGGCGAGGATAGAGATTACGGTAAATGCAGCAAGCTAGAAGAAAAGTTAGAGGAATGGAAAGCAATACTCGAGAAATTAAGTAAATCATTAAATATTAAATACAATATTAAATAGTAAGAACAACATTGCAAATATATCGTTTTACGACAGCCATGCCGTTAAATTAGCAAGGGCTATATTAGATGCTGTACCACCCATTCTAGGAGAGGTCCTGGACGCATTAGAAGGTGATAAGTGGTTGGGTATAAAGAAGATCTCTAACGTAGAGTTTAAGTATATCCGTGGTGAGTCACAGGTTGAAATATATGGCGAGAGATTCACGATAGACTATAATAACCTAAGACTCGTACTTTCAACGAAGAATTCCATTAAGGCATTAAGGATTTATGAGAAGTTAAGGAATATATACGAAAAAGTCTCCATAAGGCAGAGGAAGGGATACATGATTGTGAGCATCCCATTCAAGGCCATAGTTAAGAATGATGAATTACGAAATGCAATACGTAGGGTACTTTGCAGCAAACTTAAGAAGACTAAGAATGAGAAGACAAAAGCGAAGATAATACATGCATTAATGAAGTTATCATCATCAGAGGAAATTGACTGTGAACCCTAAATTTTAAAAGGACATAAAGCAATACAGTCTGTGGGTAAGGTAGGCATTGTTGGGTGGGGTGTCTACATACCAAGGTTCAGAATAAGCACAAAGGAAATCGCTAGGGTATGGGGTGATGACCCGCTTAGGATTAAGGATCTTTACTGGGTTGAGGAGAGGAGTGTTGGTGGTCCTGATGAGGATGCGGTTACGATGGCGGTGGAGGCCTCGAGAAATGCGTTGAGGAGGGCGGGTATTGATCCTAGGGAGTTGGGTTCGGTATTTGTTGGTACTGAGTCGAAGCCGTATGCCGTTAAGCCCATAGCCTCAATATTAATTGAGGCTCTTGGGATGAGGAAGCAGTCGTTCGCTGTTGACATGGAATTCGCATGTAAGGCTGGCTCAGACGCCATAGTGAATGCCATGGGTCTTGTTAAGAGCGGGCTAATTAAGTATGGACTTGCCGTTGGCGTTGACCATAGTCATGGAGAGCCAGGGGAACACCTCGATTACACGGTATCTGGCGGCGCTGCCGCATACGTCATAGGGTCCGATGGTATCGTCGCCGAGATTGAGCATGTATACGCATACAACTCAGACACACCCGACTTCTGGCGTAGGGATGGCATACCGTACGCAGTACACGGTGAGTCATTCACGGGCGAGCCTGCGTATTTTAGGCATATTGTGAATGCGGCGAAGGCGCTTATGGAGGCTACGGGACTTAAACCAAGTGACTTTGACTATGCTGTATTTCATCAACCAAACGCCAGATTCCCGGTGAGGGTTGCTCAAATGCTTGGTATACCCCTTGATAAGGTAAAGCTTGGTATCGTGGTTGATAGGATTGGTAATACGTACAATGGTGCAGTATTGATAGGGCTCGCGAACATACTTGAGAATGCAAAGCCAGGCTCTAGGATATTGATGGTCTCCTTCGGTAGTGGTGCTGGGTCGAATGCCTTCAGCCTAATCACCACGGACTTATTACCCGAGAAGGTGGGTAGGGCGAGGACCGTTAGTTATTACCTTGAGAATAAGGCATACATAGACTATGCACTTTACTTGAGATTCAGGAACTTGATTAAGGTGATTCAGTAATATCGATTTGTCGGCCTCTTAATCTTTAAAAATAAACAGTTAAAAAACAACGCAATGCCTCGCAAACAGACTGTTCGAATCGTGGAGAGGAAAAAGGAGATACTGGAATTATTAATTAAGGAGGGTGAGTTACCCACCAACGAGATTGTCAAGAAGACGAACCTAAGCCACAGCCAAGTCTTTTATGCATTAAAGCTCCTCCAGAGGGATGGGTTGATTAGGGAGATTAAGAGAGGTAAGGTGGCCTATTGGAAGGCTGCGGATAATGCCCAGGAGGCCCTTAAGGCACTCGAACAGGAGGTTAAGGAGGAGGTCATGGAGGGCGAGGAGTCGGCAGGGGAGACTTAGGCTTTTTAATTCCTTTCAAAATAGGGGGGTGGGTGATGAGGCGGGCAGAATCCGTAAAAATGACGAGACTGTCTCACACTGATTAGAGAATGTCCATCACCTTTATTTCCAATGATTTATCTTATCATATTTAGAAGGAAGCGTTAATAAATGGGTTCTTTACGCCAATACGAAGTGTATGGGAAATCCCGTGAGCCGCGCTTCATTGGGAATTGATTATAAGCTCCTCCGAAGAATACCATACCTAATACTACTCGTTAAGTACGGAATTAACGATAAGGACTACGTAGTAATAAATCTAACGAGGCTCGCCAATGACATTGGCACAACGCCACAGAATGTATTTAAGATAATAAATAGGCTTGCTGAGGAGGGATTGATAATTAAATCCACCGTTAGTGGTCAGTTAGCTATTAAATTCACGCAAAGGGCTTCCGAGGCTCTTCAATTCGTGATTGACACAATTAGGCACTACCTCGATGAAAGATTGGTGATTAGGCTCGTTGGCCACGTGGTCTCCGGGCTTGGTGAGGGTGGCTTCTACATGAGCCTTGATGGCTATGTTAAGCAGTTTGTTGAGAAGCTTGGGTTTAAGCCATACCCTGGAACCCTCAATATTAAGCTTAAGCCGGAGTACGTTAAGTACAGGCTTTACCTAGACGCACTGCCTGGCATTTACATAGAGGGCTTTAGCAATGGTGTTAGGACTTACGGGGGTGTTAAGTGCTTTAGGGCGACTATTCAGGGATTACCCGGCGCCGTCCTGCTAATCGAGAGGACGCATCACGGGCCTGACATCGTAGAGCTCATATCGCCTTATAAGTTAAGGGATAAGCTTGGCCTTAGGGATGGTGATGAAATCGAGGTATTAGTAACCCTATGAATTAACTACCTAGTGAGGCAATTTGAAAGTAATGTTATGTATGCGAGGTTTTCAAGGACCTCAGCCCTATTGAGTGCCTCATATGGCGTTGAACCCACCGTGACTAACCCATGGTTTCTTAGAATCACGGCAGTAATATTTTTCTTAGACACTGCCCTCGCGACAGCATCGGCAAGCTCGGCGCTTCCTGGTTTTAGGTAAGGAACTTCTGCGATTTCACCAACGTACGAAATAGCCTCACTAAACGATAAATCAACTTTAAGACCTGCCCTAGTCAAAGCCAGTATGTTGGGCGGGTGCGTGTGGAGTATGAACTTCACATCATCCCTAACCCTGTAAATACCCACGTGCATCCTCCACTCACTACTGGGGTTTCCGCCGGACACAATAGTCCCATCAAGCTTAATCTTAACAATACTCTGTGGTTTTATGAGTGTCTTTGGCATTGAGGTCGGCGTGATTAATACCTCATCACCACCTAGCCTAGCACTTGCATTACCGCCAAGTAGGTCTACGAGCCTTCTCGCGTATGCTAACCTAAATATTTCAACAATAATCCTTCTCAGGGATGCCTCATTCATACAAGGGGCGTTATTTGATGGGCATAAAAAACATACTCTATGCACTGCAAAACGTATAAACAGTAGTATGCGCGCCATATAATTTAATGGGTTATATCGATGCCCACACCCACATAGTGTTTAGGGAGACGGTCACGGAAGAATTAATAAACTTCGCCCTTAGGGAATGGGGCGCATCACGTGAGGCTCTAACTATGAGCGTCTCTGATGTTGTTAAGATACTTGATGATGCGGATATTGATTACGTGGGTATCATGGCCTACCCATCTAGGAAGTTGGGCATTGCGAAGGAGGATTACGCGATAAGGGTTGTGGATGCCGTTAGGGACTATGCCGATAGGTTTGCAGTTATAGGTGGTGTGGAGGCTAATGAGCTATCCATCGAGGAGACCAGGTACTGGCTTGAGAGGCAGTACGAGGCCGGCATTAGCGCGATTAAGATACACCCGCCGCACATGTGGCTCAAGCCAAATGCGTATAGGCCGGAGGAGGGCGGTCTAAGGCAGCTTGAGCTTGTTTATCAATTTGCAGAGGACCACGGACTACCGGTATACATACATACCGGAACGAGTGCCTTCTCAAGGGCTAGGAATAAGTATGGTGACCCGATATTCGTGGATGACGTTGCGGTGGACTTCCCAAGGCTGACAATAATAATGTCCCACGTGGGCAGGCCCAACTGGGTACCCACGGCGTTCCAATTAATCAGGATAAGGCCGAACATAATTGCTGACCTCTCAAGCATACCACCGAGAAGGGTCCTGGAGTACCTGCCAAGGCTTACGGAGATAGGCGACAAGGCAATTTACGGCAGTGACTACCCAGGCCCTGGGGTTCACGACATAAAGGCAAACCTAAGGGAATTCCTAAACATACCAATACCGAGGGAGGTCATGAAGAAGATCGTGGACGACAACCCAAGGAAGGTCCTAAAGCCATTATCGAGAAATAGGTAAAAACCAAGTCGATCAATGCCGCGAAGCCTCGGCCAAGCCACTGTTCAATCCTGCTCGGCCCACCTTTTATGAACAACTAAGGTAAAAAAAGTCCGTAAGTAAGTACTGAGTTGATGTCTATGCCCAGGTGGGTCCGTAACCCACGCCTAATAGCCCTAGTGATGCTCTCGATGGCGGCCTTATCCATAACCATCATAGCCCTAGCCCAAGCCCAAGTATCAACTCAACCAAGGCTCTTCATGACGCTCGCAGGGCAGGCCTACGAAATAAACTACTACAACGTAACCATGCTCCCGGCACCCACGGTAGTAGTCCACGGCTACGTGAACGGGACTCCAGCCCCATTCACCGTAAGCCTATTCGCAATAACGCCGAGGAGGATATACACGGTGGGTTACTACTACGGAGTAGGTACAGTGAGCATAAACTTGACTGGCGCAATAATGAGCGAGGTAGCCACTATCTGGCTAGACGAGTACGGTAATAACGTCATGCCGTCACTAATGGCCTTCATAACCTACGGAAGCAATAACGAGACCTGGACCGTGATAGCGGCAATACCCTACAACCCAAGCTGGATAATCGAGAAAAAGCCTATAGAAATATCGATAAATGCGGAATTCAACAAAGTAAGGCCAGTCCACGCGATACCCCTCAAAGGCACCGCTGTGAAGGTAAGTACGCAGAGCACCCAGGCGGGTCAGGTCAATGGTAGTAATGACCCATTTGGATTCACGTACGTAGGCAGTTGTTCATCAAGCAGTAACATTGCGTATCCACCAATACCGTCAAGTACCGAGACTGTTACTTACTATTGGGTCCTCGAGCAATGTAGTGAGTTTGAGGGTGGCATACCCTTAATGTTCGTTGGTTGGGGTTCTGATTTATGGAACATCATTAACGCGGAAATAAAAATCAGTAATATTGGTGGGACTGCGCAAAAGGATTCAGGACTCTTTGGTGTGCTTAATGAGAGTGGTATAAATGTCCCTAACGGGCTTGTGCTTGTGGGCCCAACATACACATTCAGTAACACATATACAATTACTATGCCTAGTAGTATTACTGACGTATTTATTGAGTATGGCTCTTTAAATGAAGAGGTAAGCTCAGGCATTATTTATTACACCGTGCCGGGCAGTGGGTTTTTCTACATTGGCTTGCCCTCCTACGTCGCTTACGTGGCCTTCCAGGAATATGAAGCTACCTCATTTTATTCTGAGCCAACGGGCTTCTGGGCTAATGGTACGGAAACCCTGGCGCCGCTGCCCACGGACTTCTCCGGCTCATACCTCTACGTCTACCCATACCTGGACGTTGGCAATGGCTCAATGACAGGCTCCTTCCTAGGCATAATCTATGTGGCGAGAAATTACGGAAAAATGCTCATCAACCTTGACGATGCATACTCAACAGTAAGCTCATACTGCGGGCCAGCACCACCGCTTACAGGGTATTCAGGTAATCAATACTACATAGGATACTCGTTGTCATCAATAACAAGTGCTTATAGCCCAAACATAATTGGCTGGGCATTTATGATAGGCGGTTTATTTGCCTTAGCAGCACCTGAAATAGCGGAGGCCATGGGTTTAAGTCAAACACTTTTAACATTCATAAAATACCTTAGCATAGGGATTTCCTCAGCCTTAACCATAGCCGGCGCATTTGTGAATACGGCACTCGTGAACCAGTACAACTTTGGCCTAACCGCCACTGTGTACGTCTACTTACCGTCGCAGTATACGCCATTATACGTCACATTTATTGGAAGCCCAAAGGTAACGAGTACAAGTGGTTCACAGTCCCTCTATCCAATGGGTATTATTGTGAATTCCACGAATTATTACAACATGGGAGGATTAATCAGTGGATTACAATGTAATACATGAGCACGTAACTTCATATAACCATCATCTTAGCGAGTCTAAAATCAAATTACCATAATTCTTGACATTGGCTCATGAGGCAAAGATTAAAAAGGGAGCACGGGATTATTGATCTTGCGGGGGTGCCCGAGCCTGGTCAAAGGGGGCGGACTCAAGATCCGCTGGCGAAGGCCTGCGTGGGTTCGAATCCCACCCCCCGCACCAGTAATTAATCTTCATGACTTAGGTTATGCCTATAGTGTCATTTATTTCCTTGTTTTGTTCTATTCTTTGTTCGACTTAATTTAGTCTATTGTGTTTATTGCTTTGATTTTTAATCTTTATATACGCTTTTTAGTAATATTTCAATTTTAATATATACGTAATGCTTAAAAAAGTTCTCAAAGAATAGGCTGCGATGTCCGGTCTCGTGCTTCAAGTAACTACTTCAATAACTAGTGCCTTGTCTAGTATGTTGAGTGAGTTGATACTTGCTATACCATCTATAATACTTTTTATAATAATAGCATTGATAGGTTATGCGATAGCCGTTATTGTGGCTAGGGTTATTAAGAGACTTCTGCCTGCGTTGATTAAGCAGGCTGGTTTGAGCCCTGAGATTGTTAGTATTATTGCTGGTGCCGTTGAGGCCTTTATAATCCTGATAGCGCTTGCCATAGCCTTCTCAGTACTGAGTCTTGGGCCTGCCACTGTTTGGGTTGCGATGATTGCCAAGTACCTGCCATCATTGGCTGGTGCCATTATCTTACTAACTCTGGGCTTATTGCTCGTTGATTTACTGGTTGATTACATGCAGAAGAAGATGGGTGCAACTGATGAGTTGCTTGCAACGATAATTAATGTGCTTAGGTTTGGTCTTTATGCTGTGATAATAACAATAGCCGCTAACCTGGCGATCTTCTACTGGATACCCAATATAAGCCCGTACCTATTCTACGACATAATAATAGCGTCAATAATCCTACTCTTTAGCTTCAGCATTGTTAATAAGGCGATCAATGACATAAGTAAGGAGCACCCAGAGATGAAGGCTGTGCTCGGCTATGCAAGGTTAATTCTCTACGCAATCTTCATATTGGTCACCGTAGCCATTATCGTGCAGCCCTTCGCAAACATAACGCAGATAATCTACGCCATGGCATGGGGCTTGGCAATAGCCTTTGGTATAATAGTGATACCATTAATATACGCACTTGCCAAGAGAATAGTGCAGACGTAAGTATACCACATCACGGCTTAAAAATTAAAATTCGTCTATCTTTGGTAGTATGTTGATCCTCCTCTGAAGCTTTGCGTATATCTTTATCCAATCAATTTTGAATATCACGAAGGCGAGTGCCGTGAATAATACGGCCATGACTAACTGGAATGTTGATAAGGCCATGCTCGGTTTCAGTAATCCGTATAGCGATGAGAAGAGGAGGAGCTCTATTGGTATTTCCACGGAGCCCTTTATTAGCTTGCCAATGAGTATGTAGGCATTTAGTTTTGCCAGGTTTATTGACGCCGCCCCAGTACTTATGTATAAATAATCGTCAAGGGGCAACCCAGGAAGTGCCGCCAATATTATCACTAAAACACAGAGTGGTGCCTTATTAGATAATAACATTATTAGCTTCACGGCGCTGGTCCTCCTGAGGGGCTTCCTTAATGCGTAACCTAGGGCGTAGGATACGTTCTTAGAAATTGAGGCGCCGATTGCCGTTACAGCAATTACCAGGACTACGTACTGCATCGGCGATTTAATACCTAGTAACGTTAGTGCGGCATATACCGTGTATGCCTCTCCAAAGAATGGTAGTGCGTTGCCTATGAAGCTTATGAGGAAGTCCATTATTAATAGTGCTGTTATGTTCATTATAATCAGGGTCTAGGTGTGGTTGTTTTTAGGCTTTTTATTGAGAATACCGCGATACCCACAGCCAGCGCGATTAATGCAATACCCGCCGTTAAGGCCGCTGCATTGTAATTAGTTGATGGGTTGAGTGCTGGGTTTAATGATACATTGACGGTATTATTTACACTTATTGGTACTATACTCGATATTGTGAATGCGGCGCTGCATGAGTTTGTTGATGATGCTAATTCATAGAGTGCCTGCGAGTATGAGGCCGCCAGTTCATAGAGCTGGAGTGCGGCTGCCAAGTCATTTACGTCCCCTGTTGAGTTGTATTCAGCTAGGTAATAATTGCCGAAGTCTATGTATGAAATCGCAAGCATTGGGAATAGGTTACAGTTGTTTTCTGCCTCATACGTATTAAACACCGCCAATTCCTTCACGTAATCCGTAATATTGACTAGGTATTGGGTATTTACCTGCCCATTTATCACGGGCGTAAATAATAGGTGCAGCATCGCATCATTGCTCGATATGACGTCAAGACTCTGCGCAAGCGCCAATGGGTAAAGGCCATTTTGGTAATTATTCTGGGCTTCCTGAACCTCCTGGGTTATGGAGTTCATGCCTTGAAGGAGGCTCGATGCGCCCACGGCATTTGATAGTGAAAGTGTGTACTCGGTTATTGACTGCGCGTACACCAGGTACATGCTTGTTAATTCCTCGAGGTAGTTCTCCGATATTGGCGCCCCACCCTTTATGGCGTTCAATACAGCCAGCCAATCACCCAGGGTCTCTATCCTAGCCTTGGCATAGGCGAGGTTACTTATCGCGTCACTAATATCATTGCTTGACAAGTCCTGTGATGCCGCGCTTAATGATTGCTGAGCATCGAATATCCTATCATAAATACCGATCACTATGTCTATGTTCGCGGTAGTCACATTGTAATGCTGCAGCGTATTTTCATAGTACTGCAATTCATTACTTAATTGATTGAGTAAGCCCTCTAATTGCGAGGCCGTGTAATTCTGCATTTCGTCCTGGTAATAATTAATTAATCCCTGGAACCCAAGGCTTGCCGCCGTGTAGTACATGCCCTGGTTAGCGTAATTTATTGCCTCATTGATGTACTTGGAAACATTTGGGTCTGTGGAGTTTATGGCGCCCGTGCTCACTATCCTATTGTATATCCTCATCCATAGGAATTTAGTAACATTAACATATGCCTGAGTCTTAAGTGCCTGCGATGGTATTGCTGGTATTGACATGCTCACACCCGTGAAGTAGTAAATGGCTTGCCTAACGTCCATAATGGGTATTACTTCAACGCCGAGGCTCCTTCCATAGCTTATTAAATTAATTACCTGCCCAGTGCTGGTTTGGTATATTTGTTGTCCATAGGGTATCAGCACTATTTCATAACCCTCCTGAGCCGCTGCCTTGATCTTAGCCGGTAAACCACCCACGGGCCCAATTGAGCCATCAGGCAGTATCATCCCGGTCATGGTGACGTCCGGGCTTAGAGTGTGGTTCGTTATTAACGCCCACATTGCAACCGTCATGTAACCACTCGCTGATGGACCACCTATCTCGAGGGTTGTCGGTTCAACGTTTATTAAGAAGTTATACTCATTGAATGGTTGATTTGCTAAGTACGTGGCGACTAACGCCGCTATCTGCGATGATGATAAGAATGTGCCACTCTCTGCGGTTGGTAATGGGCTCGACGCAACGTATACATAGCCTGAGCCTGGCTTCATGGCCGTTACCGTTATATTGATTACAGCACCGCTGTTGTTCGATGAGACGGCTAACGCATGTATGGTTATTGACCTAACATATACCGTTAATTCCTGCCACTCACCCGCTAATGCATACGTAAATACACTCAATGTCAAAGCTAACATTATTAATACTATAATGCCTAATGACTTGTTATGTCTTGCCATACAAGGTGACGGTGATTCCTTAATTAATAAAGCTTACACACTCAGTAGTGTTTAACTCATGGTGAGGTTAAAACCCCGTGTCATGCTAATAATGATATTAGCACCGCCTTAGCCGTATGCAGCCTATTCTCCGCCTGATCCCAAACAACGCTTTGTGGACCATCAATCACATCATCAGTGACCTCCTCACCCCTGTGGGCAGGTAGGCAGTGCATGAATACTGCCTGAGGACCTGCCTTCTTCATAACCTCTGCATTAACTTGGTATGGCCTAAATACCTTCTTTCTCTCTTCGGCCTCGGCCTCCATACCCATGCTAACCCAAACATCCGTGTACACCGCATCCACGCCCCTAACATCCTCAATATTATCGCTGATTACTATATTAGCGCCGGTCCTCCTTGAATCCTCAGTAAGCAATTCGGCGAATTTACTTGGCCAGTACTTCTTCGGGGATATTATCCTAACCTCCCAGCCGAGCTTGGCGCCTATTATCATTAATGAATGTGCCACGTTATTATCACCATCACCAACAAACGCCAACTTAATGCCATCAAGCCGCCCCTTAACCTCCCACAATGTTAATGCGTCGGCCAGTACCTGTAATGGATGCTCCCTATCACTTAAGGCATTTATTACTGGCACCACCGCGTATTTAGCCATTTCGATTAACGATTCATGCTTATACACCCTAGCCGCAATGGCATCCACAAACCTATCCACTACCCTTGCTGTGTCTGCTATGGTCTCACCACGACCCAACTGAAGCTCCTGCGGATTTGAGTAAATTACGTGCATCCCTAACTGTGTTGCCGCCACATCGAGGCTGACCCTAGTCCTAGTGCTTGGCTTCTCAAAAATCATAAGTAATGTCTTACCCCTTAGCACATCGCTGTACCGCTCTCCCTGGTAATACCGGGACTTAAGATCCCTAGATAGGCCTAATAGGTATTTTATTTCGTCCGTTGTATAATCCATGAGTGTTATGAAGTCCCTACCCCTAAGTGACTTTATGTTAGTCACGATAAATAACTGCGTGGCTAGAGTATTAAAGCATGACCTCACGGCGTTAAGTTTTTATAGTGAGTACTCAGTCATGAGCCGTGGCTAAGAACAGGGATGAAGTACTTAAGGTTCTTGAGGATTGGGGTAATTCCGTAACAAACACAATACTCAATAATGAGGAGCCAATCCTCGAAATACCATCGAGAACGCTCAGCAACACGATCTGGGACCCAAAGAAAAAGATGCTGGTGCTCGGCCCTGAGAAACTGAGGAGGAGATTCCTCGACCTCAAGGAGTCCAAGAGGTTCATGCAAACCATGCTAATGCTTAGGCTAATAGTTCAGGCGATTAGGGAAGGCGTCTACCCAACAATAAGGGACCTATACTACAACGGTAAACACACCATGGAGTTTAAGGCGGACATAATAAATAAGGTCATTAGGGAAAACACGTGGGATGAACAGTCAGAGTCCAATGCGGTAATTGAGGATATTGAGGTGGCCACGGGAATACTCAGGGAGGAGATGGGGCTTTCGGCAGATGTTAAGGGTAAGGTTGTAGGGCCGATAATCGTTAGGTCAAAGGGCTTCGAGATTGACGCTACGAAACTTGGTGATACCGCATTGAGCCTTCCACCGAATCCGGACGATCTAGACATTGTTAAGGTTGAGGCTAATTACGTGCTCGTTATTGAGAAGGACGCGATATTCCAAAGGCTCAATAGGGAGGGCTTCTGGAATAAGGAGAGTTGTCTATTAATTACGGCTAAGGGCATGCCTGATAGGGCAACGAGGAGGTTTGTTAGGAGACTTAATGAGGAATATGGGTTACCCGTTTACGTACTGACTGACGGCGATCCATACGGGTGGTACATATACAGCGTTTATAAGAGTGGTTCGATAAAGCTCAGCTATGAGAGTGATAGGTTGGCGACGCCCGAGGCCAAGTTCGTGGGTGTTACAGCAACGGACATACGCACTTATAAGATTAGTGATGAGTACGTGATAAAGGCTACGGATAGGGATTTGAAGAGGGCCCAGGAATTACTCAGGTATCCCTGGTTCCAGAGTGATCATTGGAAGAAGGAGATTGAGCTCTTTCTAAGGACTAAGAAGAAGGTTGAGATTGAGGCCTTATCAACGCATGGCCTGAGGTTCCTCCATGATTACCTAATTGATAAGATACACGGTAATAAATTTATTGATTAAACACAATTAATGCAGGAATAATCATTTTAAATGCGCAATTAGGTTGTGTCATCATAATGTTAATTGATAATTATGGGAGACCCTGGTTGAAGCTTAGGATTGTGGTCAACAGCGTATGTAACTACAGATGTATCTTTTGTCACTTTGAGGGGCAGGGCAAGTTTCTGAGTAGGGAGTTAAGTGCTGAGGACATTGGTTTTGTGGCATCTGTGGCTAAGGAGTTGGGTGTTGATGATTTTAAGATAACGGGTGGTGAGCCGTTGCTACGTAGGGATATTGTTAAGGTTGTGGATGAAATAAGTAAGGTTGGTCCTAAGGACCTATCATTAACAACCAATGGTTATTTACTTGATGTTTATGCCGAGGAACTGCTTAATCATGGGTTACGTAGATTAAACATATCTCTCCATTCATTAGATCGTAGGAAGTATAAGTTCATAACTGGGGTTGATGCCTTAGATAAAGTTCTTGAGAATATTGATTATGTGAGCGGGCTGGGTTTTAAGCAAATAAAGCTAAACATGGTTGTACTAAGGGGGCTTAACACAGATGAGATACCAATGATGATAAGGTTTGCCGCTAAGTACGGCTTCGTCCTTCAGCTAATAGAGTTAATGCCCATGGGTGATGGCTTCCCCGTATTTGCCAGGTACTACGATGACCTGAGCGACATAATTAATTGGTTGAATAAGCACGGTAAGTTGCTGGGGACTAGGAAGGATCTTCATAATAGGCCCATTTACGAGGTTGACGGGGTTAAGGTTGAGATAGTTAAGAATTATAATAACCCAGCATTCTGTGCGGGATGTACGACGATGAGGTTAACAAGTGATGGTAGGTTAAAGACCTGCCTATACAAGGAGCCCGTGGTTGATCTATGGCCATACATAAAGGCAAGGGATAGGGAGGGTTTGATGAAGGCGATGATGTACGCGAACTCACTAAGGAAGCCTAATTTCGTGGAGGGTGCATCTGGTGATTTGAGTAGGATAAGGATTAGGGTGCGTGTTGGGAGTCTCGTTTATTGATACTTCGTCTTATTACGTATTTAATGCCTTTATAATTACTTGTGAGGGTCACCGTTATTTCAATTGGGTTTAGGGTCCTTACGAACTCATTTATTAACTCGTTAATTAGGTCCTCGTGATAAATGACCCTATCCTTAAATCCATCTAAGTACTCCCTGAGGCTGTTCAATTCCATATAGATACAACCACCATCACTGCATGTTGGCTTATAGTCCACCTCAATGACGTAATTATCAATGTTGTGATCCACCGGGCATATTGCTGAAAAGGATGTCTCAAGATGTACATAATCAACAGGTCCTGCCTTTATTGTCCTTATCATTAAATGGACATAGCACTTTCAATGTTTATACATATTAACCTCTCATTACATAACTTCCTAATCACCGCCCTTAATTTATCAAGTTCATTCTCGTTAATCCACACCTTAATGATCTCCCTATCACCAGATATGAACGTGACAGACCAGGTATTAAACCTCGGTATTGAGGATATCGGTATTAACCTGGTGTTAACGACCCTCACAGTATTAATCACAGGCCTTACCCTAATCCTAGTTACTTCATATATTGGCAACTCAACCCTCTCAGTACCTCTTAACGCCACGAATCTATCGCCAAATATCATGACCTCGCTCCTCTTAATGACCCTCTTAGCCGCAACCATTATTAGGGCTATGAAGATCGGCGGTAGTGAGGTGAGTATGGCATCGGTGATTGATTGTGTTATTACGTAGATAACCACCGCGCCTATAAGCATGAGTGTAATGACGATGCCGGCATATAGGTTAATGATGTATGCGGGGTCCTCAATGACGTGCCACAAAGGCCTGCTCATTTTTAGGATGGAGGTTTAGAAAATTATTAAGGCTTATTCCATGAGCTCGCTCACTCCAGTTTTATTCACGGGCATCCTCCAGTCGATTCCTAAGGTCCTCATGGAAACCCTAGGCACTATTGGCGGCTTTCTCTTATGCTCAGTATTCAATACCCTGCGCCACACGGCCTGCACAAGCTCGATGGGCTTACCCGTTGCCTCAGCAGCCTGTTCAACACTCATCCTATAATCAACAAGCGCATGTAGAATCACATCAACATCCTCATACTTAACACCGAGCTCACCCTCGGCTGTCTGACCCTCCCAAAGCCTTGGGCTTGATGGTTTGAAGGCGATATTGTCGGGTAAGCCCAGGTACTTGCCCAGGTACCTAACCTGCGTCTTGTATAGGTCACCGATTGGCAATATATCGACACCGCCATCACCGTACTTCGTGAAATACCCAATTAATAACTCGCTCTTATCTCCGGTACCCGCCACCACCTTATTGAACCTATTGGCGAAGTAATAGAGTAGTGTCATCCTAATCCTAGGGAGGAGGTTGCCAACGGCTATCTTATCACTCTCATCAAACCCAGGTATTGACTCGGCGAAGGCATTCCTAATCCTTCCAATGTCTATGTAGTAATACTTAATCCCTAGGGTCTCAGCTACGTATTTAGCATCCCTAATGTCCTCAGGCGGTGTCGTCTTATAAGGCAGTATCAGCCCAATAACGTTATCCCTGCCTAGGGCCTTAACGAGTAGGTATGCAGTAACGCTGGAATCAACACCACCACTAAGTCCAATGACTGCGCCGGACGCACCCGCATCTCTAACGTATGACCTAATGAAGTCAATAATCCTCTGCGTTACGTACTCATAGTCAATGCGTATTAAGTTCTCAAGGGTTATTTTGGGCACATGAGGATTAGTAATTAACGACTTTTATTACTTACTCATTTGCAAAATGGAGTTTGTATTTTAATACCCCACTGGCATCATTGATTAATGCTTAGGATACACCTGCTTCAATACAGTAGTAAGCTTGGTGATGTGGAGTTCAACCTAAATAGGTTGATTAAGGCCATGGAAACACTCTGTGTGGGTGATGGTGCTGATTTGATAGTGACCCCCGAGCTTTACCTACCGGGTTATATGTCTAGGGACATGTTCTTTCAAATTGCGGAGCCAATAGGTGGTAAGACAATTACGAGACTCGTCATGGAGGCCAGGAGAAGGAATTGCCACGTTATTGTTGGGTTTGCGGAGAGGAATGAGGATACCCACGTGCTTTATAATACGGCGGTTGCCGTGGGACCCGACGGCGTACTAGCCGTTTATAGGAAGAGGCACCTACCATCATATGGAGTGTTTGATGAGTATAGGTACTTCGGCATTGGTAAGGGCGACATCCCCGTTATTAATATCAATGACCATAAAGTTGGCATTGCAATATGCTACGATGCATTTTACCCAGAGGTCTCGAGGGTCATGATGCTGAAGGGTGCGGAGGTGCATGTATACATAAGCGCGGCCCCAGACATGTCGAGGATTCACTTTGAGACGTTCATGGTAGCCAGGGCACTTGAGAACGTGGCATACACGGTTTACGTGAACACTGTCGGTCAATACGACGGGCTTGGATTCTTCGGCGGTAGTCACGTAGTTAATCCATTGGGTAATGTGCTCATTAAGGCTAAGTATTATGAGGAGGATGTGAAGACTATCGAGATAGACCCAAGCGACATCGTTAATTATAGGAGTCATAGACCAATACTTAAGGATCTCGATCCAAGCGATGTGGATCTCGTAGTAAGGGCATTTAACGAGTATATCAATCCGAAGTTACCTGAAATTAAGGTTAAGGAGAGGGAAGTCACAGCAATCAGTAGTTATAAGTAATGAATCAGTGAATCATCGTTAAAGGGTAAATTTAATTTTAAATTGAATTTATTTAAGGACGATTCACCAAATTCACTTTAGTTGATCAATTATTTCAATTAATGCGTCACCAAACTCCTTAGTGCCTAATGGCTGAACACCCATATACCTGGCTAAGTCCTGCGTGACCTTCTTCTGGTTTATGGCCTCAGTTATTGCTCTATCAATTAGGTCAGCAGCCTCCCTCCAACCCATGAACCTGAGCATCAATTCGCCGGCCCTAATTATGCCCGTTGGGTTGGCTACATTCTTACCAGCGTACTTAGGCGCTGTTCCGTGTACTGCCTCGAACATGCCTCCCGTATCACCAACATTAGCACCACCAAGAACGCCTATATCGCCTATGAGTGCTCCGGCGGCGTCGCTTATGTAATCACCGTTTAGGTTTGGCGCGAGTATTACATCGTAGTTCTCAGGTCTCGTGATTATCTGCTGGAACATATTGTCGGCTATCCTATCATTAACAAGTATCTTGCCGGGCGGTACCTTGCCGCCATAGAGCTTATTCACCTCCTCCTCAGTGACTATGTATTCCCTGAACTCCTTAAGGGCTACCTCGTAAGCCCACTCCCTGAAGGCGCCCTCCGTGTACTTCATTATGTTACCCTTATGCATTATCGTTACTGACCTCCTCTTATTTTCAATTGCGAATTTAAAGGCAAACCTCGCAACCCTCTGCGTCTTAAACTTACTAATTGGCTTTATGCCTATTCCAGTGTCATCCTCAAGTTCTATCTTCAACTCCTCCTTAAGGAACTTCCTCAACTTAGCAGCCTCAGGGCTATCCCAACTCCACTCAATGCCTCTGTACAAGTCGTCCGTGTTCTCCCTAATAATAACCATGTCAACCCTCTCAGGGTGCTTAAGTGGTGATTCAAGACCTGGCATGTACTTGACGGGCCTGACATTGGCATAGGCGTCTAGGAGCATCCTAATGGCAACGTTTATTGACCTCCAACCACCACCAATTGGCGTCTCTAATGGGCCCTTAAGGACAACCCTATACCTAGTAATGAGGTTTATCGTCTCCTCAGGGAACCTATTACCATAAACCCTCTCAGCCTCCTCACCCGCATAGACCTTAACCCACCTGATCTCCCTTGAGCTTCCATAGGCCTTCTCAACGGCCTTATTAATCACCTTAATGGCCACATTGGTTATCTCAGGCCCTATACCATCACCCTCGATGTAAAGTATTATTGGTTTGTTAGGTACATTCCATACACCACCCTGAACAACAATTGGTTCTCCATCCTCAGGTATTTTTACCCTCGAGGACATCTATATTTACTTAATTACTACGTTTTTAAATCTTTCAATAATCGGAAAATAACGTGGGTCAGGAAGCACCAACGCTGTATATTGTTGGTCTTGGATTGAGCCCTGCTAATATTACGGCTGAGGCATTGGAGGTAATACGTTCAGTAGATGTGGTATTCCTGGAGATGTACACGTCGAAGGGACCTGCCGAATTCATGGATCAACTAAGAAGCATTAGAGGAGACCTAATCCAGGTTTCAAGGAGAGATTTAGAGGATATGAATAGCGAGATAATAATGAGGGTACTAGAGGGTGGTCGTAATGCGGCTCTCCTCGTTATTGGCGATCCAATGATAGCCACGACGCATGCGGTCATAGCCGTTATTGCCAAGAGGAGGGGCTTCAACGTTAGAGTCATTAACTCCGTAAGTATTGTCTGTGCAGTGCTTAGTCAACTTGGGTTATCGCCGTATAAACTTGGTCCTGTGGCAACCATAACATACCCAAGAATGGGTGTGTTGAGTATGAGGGCCTATGAGGTATTAAGTGATAATCTTATTCGTGGGCTTCACACGATATTGTTGCTTGATATTAAGGATGATGGCAGCTTCATGAGTGCGAGCGAGGCTGTGGAGCTTCTTAAGAAGATGGAGGATAATGGCAAATTGGGTATTATAAGCAAGGATTTAGCAGTAGTATATGCCGCAAGGATTGGTTGGGGTAATCAAAGTATTAAGGTATCGACAATCGAGGATGTGCCTAACATTGGAGAGACGCCGCACACGATAGTAATCCCAGGCCTACTTAATCCAGTGGAGCAGGAGTACCTGGTCAATGTCCTGGGCGCTGATGAGGAGTTGATACGTAGGCACATGGCGTTTATTAATAAGATGGTTAAGAGGGGCCCCTTGGTTTAGTGAGGTACGTTTCTGCGAAATATCACGGTGCCATCCTTACGCCTAATCTCCACAACCCTATGATAGGGTATGTACGTCTCCTTACCACTACTACTGATGTATGTAAATCCATCCCTACTTATTGAGACCACCCTCGATAAGTCAACAACCTCCTCATTATTTGGCGAACCTCTTGATATGAAGACGACGACGTAATTATCAATTTGATTAGTCCACTTAAGCTTGTTTAATACGTCCCTAATCGTCACCATTAACCTCATTAAGACAGCCATGCCTAATTATTTAATACTGACTATCCATGGTAGTGCACCAACCTGAAAATATTAATTAATCCGCCTTAGCACTGCACCGTAATGGTTGGGCCCTGCATATTCGTGAGTAGGAGTAACCTACCCTCCATAATATACTCAGAGCTCAATAAATTACCTGTGGAGATTAGGATGTGGAAGGAGACAGGACCAATGTGGGGTAAGCAAGCATCACCACCTAGGGAGGTCTGGGTTGATGTATTCAAGAACTGTGTTGGGGCTATAGTGACCCTAGGCGACATTATTGATAAGTCATTAATTAACGAGGCGGATAAATTATTCATAATTAGTACGTATAGTGTTGGTGTTGATCACATAGACGTTAAGGCCGCCACCGAGAAGGGGATTTATGTAACTCACACGCCCGAGGTCCTCGTTGAGGCTGTGGCCGACCTGGCCATGGGATTGTTAATAGCCCTTGCACGTAAGATAGTGCTTGGTGATAGGCTAATTAGGATGGGCGGTATATACGATAAGTGGGGCTGGCTTCTTGGTAGTGAGGTTCACGGTGCCACCCTGGGTATAATAGGCTTGGGCAACATAGGTACGGCGTTGGCGAGGAGGGCTAAGGCATTTAATATGAGGGTGATTTATTGGTCGAGGACTAGGAAGCCCCACATAGAGTTTGCCCTTGGTATTGAGTACAGGCCACTGGAGTCCGTACTTACTGAGTCTGACTTTGTCGTAATAACGGTAGCCGCAACCCCCGAGACGAGGCACCTAATTAATGAGGAGCGGTTGAGGTTAATGAAGAAGACTGCGTATCTAATAAATGTGGCTAGGGGTGACATTGTGGATACGAATGCGTTGGTGAAGGCACTTAGGGAGGGTTGGATAGCGGGTGCGGCATTAGACGTATATGAGGAGGAGCCACTACCCAGTGCTCATGAGTTAACGAAGTTCGACAATGTCGTGTTAACGCCGCATATAGGGTCTGCGACCTACGAGACCAGGGAGAGGATGGCTGAGGTTGCCGTTAGAAACTTAATAAACATATTGATGGGTAAGAGACCGCTGTATCTAGCTAATCCTGAGGTTCTTTCGGTTAGGCCGCTTCAAGCTTTAATATGATTTATGGCGAATAGTGTTTATTAGCTGGGTATAAATGATTATGAGGTATAATGTATTATGGGATCGTATAATGTTGATAAATTGAGGAGGATTGTGAAGAATGATAGGCCAACACCAGATAATGAGCACTTATGGGCCGCCGTCGCCGTTATTTACAATCCATGCTTAAATGCAATCCTCATAGGTAAGAGAACGGAGAATCCTGAAGATCCCTGGAGTGGGGATGCGGCATTTCCCGGTGGTAGGTTTAAGCCTGCTAAGGATAGGGATCTGGTGGAAACAGCAATTAGGGAGGCTAAGGAGGAGGTTGGTCTTGACCTCACAAAAGACGCAGAACTACTTGGGGTTTTGGATCCATTCTCACCAAGCAATGCTCCTAACATCAATGTTGTACCGGTAATATTTTCATTAAAGGATTGCAATCCTCAACTAACGATAAATAGGGCTGAGTTGTCGAAGGTGTTTTGGCTGGATATTAATGATATTATGAAGTATGTTAAGTTGGATGTTAATATAAAGGGTAGAACGAGGCCTGCAATAATCATGGGTGATGTAACGATATGGGGCATGACGTATAGGATACTACGTAGATTATTAAGGGATGCCTTTGGTATTGACTTACCGAAGGATCCAAGGGACACTTATTGACTTACCCTGGTTCGCATAGCATTACCAATCGTAGTGGCGAACCCTCAGCACCCCTAATCTTAAGTGGCATGAATATGAATAACCCCTCACCATCCTTACACGTATTTAATGCAACGTCTAGGTTGGTAACGCCCTCTATTATGTAAACTCCGCTTGATAATAATTTATAGTGAACATACACCACATCATCCCTAGAAACCCTGGGTGGGTATGGATAACCCTCCTTACCCGGCCAACCAGCTATGCTAAGTGCCTCAATACCCACAACCTTAATCCCTTTAGTGACTAGGTAATCCGCCCCTGACCTGTCGAGGTACGGCCAGTTATATAAGAATTCCTCTGTACCCCAGGTCTTTGAGAAGCCCGTGTACAGCATTACTGCGTAATTGTGCTGTATTCTACTATCGAATCTCCTCAGGTCATTGGCCGTTATGGCTTCACCATGCTTCTTATAGCTCAGGTCTAGTATTACGCCGTAGGCTATGAAGTCCGTTAATGGTAGTGACTCCGCAGTTAAGCCACTCGGTACAAAGTGACGTGGCAGGTCTATGTGCGTACCACTATGGAGTCCGGCGGATATTTTTGATAATGTTGATTCACCATAGTTTTTCCCAACCTTGACATACTCATGGTTAAAGGGTGGATCGCCAGGGTAGGTGGGCATTCCATTGTATAGTTCATGCGATAGGTCTATCATAATGAGTCTCTTGTTCATTAATTGGTTGATTAATTCTCTTAATGTCTGTGACATATCACGTCTATTACATTGACGCATTTAATACGCATTTCCCCCATGAGTATATAACCTATATAGTGATTAAACCCATTAGAGCGTTTAGGCGTAATTTAATGAGTATTAACGAATTGAAAACACTATACATATCTGGTTTATTAAGGGGGATACTCCCTTGATCATTGATGAAGGCTGTTACGGTAGTTCCATTGGTAAAGGACTCATTGGTATTAAGGGATATGCCAAAGCCATCACCTAAGCGCGGCCAGGTTTTGCTAAGTCCAATTGAGGTTGGTGTTTGTGGTACGGATAAGGATATTATTGAGGGTAAGTATGGAGCGCCACCACCTGGTGAAGAGTACCTTATTCTTGGTCATGAGGCTGTGGCTGAGGTTGTGGAGCTTGGTGATGGTGTTGATAATGTGGGTGTTGGCGACATCGTAGTACCAACAGTGAGAAGACCAACAACGTGCACCTTACCAGTAACAGAGTTAGACTATTGTCCAAGGGGTACATACGCAGAACACGGCATATGGTACTTACACGGATTTGCCGCCGAATTCGCCGTGACTGACTCCCAGTACCTGGTTAGGGTTCCTAAGGAGGCCATAGATGTCGCTGTGCTCACGGAGCCACTAAGCATCGTTGAGAAGGGCATCGACTTGGCGATAAGGCTTGGTAAGGCAAGATTTGAGTCCTGGAGTCCAAGGAGGGTTTTAATAATGGGTGCGGGGCCCATCGGCATGCTGGCATTAATGGTCATGAGACTTAGAGGCTTTACTGACGTAACCGTAACGGCTACGAGACCTTACGACAGCCTAAAGGCAAAGCTCGTTAAGGAGATAGGCGCAACCTACGTCAATACTAATGTCGATCAAATAAGTGGCGAGTTTGACATAGTCATTGAGGCTACCGGCTCGACTAATGCGGCATATGAGGCATTAAGGCATCTAGGTGCTGATGGTGTAGCCGTATTACTGGGCATTTACCTAGATAGTAAAAATGTTAATATCGGACCGTTACTAGATGATTGGAGGAAAAATAAGCTGATAATCGGTGCGACCAACGCAAGCATAAGGGCCTTCGAGATGGGAGTCTCAGACCTGGTTAAGGCGAAGTTCGAGTTCGGCGGTTGGGTTAGAAAGTTAATAACGAAGGAAGTGACGCTGGATGAGTACGAGTACGCATATAATTGGGGCCATGAGGACATAAAGTCCGTAATACAGATAAGAAGTTTATGAAGTCGTAATAAGGAGGAACAATGATAGAGTTGCCTTATGATAAGGTGGTTTTTATGAATAATCTACGAATTCATCCTCACGGAAGAAGAACTTGATCTCCCTCTCCGCCTCCCTAGGGCTATCGCTGGCATGGACTAGGTTGAATAATGCTCTCTTCTCCAGATTTGCCAGGTCTGGGCTATCCACGGAGTAGTCGCCCCTAATCGTACCTGGCGGTGATGAGTACGGCGTTGTTGAGCCCACGATCTTCCTAACAACCTCAACCGCTCTATTACCCTCCAGCACCATTACAACTATTGGGCCCATTGATAGGTAATCGGCAAGCCAACCCCTAATTATCTTCCCAATCTCCACTGGATCGTCGGTTCCCAGGTCAACCTTTGGATCCTTCCCAATCTCGGAGTAGGACTTCAAGGACTTACTACCCACTGAGCGAAGCCAATTCTCATCACTTGGATAAAACTTGGCGGCCTCCTCCTTACTAAGTCTAATCATTTTCATAGCAACGATCCTCAAGCCCGCCCTCTCAAACCTAGCAATTATCTCCCCAATCAATCCCCTTTTAACTGCGTCAGGCTTAATTATTACCAGGGTTCTCTCAATCATGCTGGGAATCGATGATGTCAAGCCCCTTTAAAATTTTATGACTATGAAGATAAAGCTTAATGATATGGCTACTTCTGGAATATTGATGAGTGAGTCCAGCAAGTTATATGAGGAAGCTATGAAGGTTTTAGTCGGTGGCGTCAATAGTCCGGTCAGGGCTGCGATCAGGCCATACCCATTCTTCGTGAGAGAGGGTAAGGGCCCATACATATTCACGGTTGATGGTCAGCGGTTAATAGATTACGTGCTTGGTTATGGACCATTGATCCTTGGACATGCGCCTGAACCCGTGGTTAAGCGGGTAATGGAATACATCAATAGGGGCTGGCTTTATGGGGCGCCAACGGAGATTGAGGTTGCCCTAGCCAAGAAAATAGTGAGTCACTTCCCAAGTATTAAGAAGGTTAGGTTTGTCAATAGTGGTGGCGAGGCTGTGGCTACGGCGATTAGGCTAGCCCGCGGCTATACTAAGCGTAGGAAGATCCTGAAATTCGAGGGGTGTTATCACGGTGCCATTGATTACGTATTGGTTAAGGCAGGCAGCGCCGCGGCGCATTTTGGCACACCATCATCGGCAGGGGTTCCTGAGGATGTGGCTAAGTTAACGCTTGTAGCTAGATACAACGATCTCGATAGTGTGGAGAGAGTAATGAGGAGTGAGGGTAATGACGTGGCTGCGATAATCGTCGAACCAGTAATGGCGAACTACGGAGTGATACCGCCTAGGGAGGGCTTCCTGAAGGGACTTAGGGAGATTGCGGATAAGTACGGAGCCCTATTAATATTTGATGAGGTGGTCACTGGCTATAGGCTTGGTTTAGGTGGCGCCCAGAGGTATTACGGCGTTAGTGCTGACATAACCACATTGGGTAAGATAATTGGTGGTGGGTTCCCTGTGGGTGCCGTGGGTGCCCGTGACGAAATAATGGACCTACTATCACCGAGGGGTCCCGTATTCAATGCTGGCACATTTAATGGACACCCAATATCCATGATCGCTGGGTTAGCCACTATAGATGTTCTCGAGACCACGAACGCGTATGACATCGCAATAAGCGCATCACGTAGGTTAGCTGAGGGGATCAATGACGTACTTAGTAGGTCTGGTATCGATCACGTGGTTAATTGGGTACCAACGATGCTCCAGGTATTCTTCACTAAGGGTGAGGTTATTGATCATGAAACAGCGGGTAAGTCAGATACGAAACTGTATCTCAGGCTTCATGAGGAGTTACTGAAGCGTGGCGTCTTTATAGCTCCCAGTCAATTTGAGGCTATGTTCACAAGCTCAAGCCACACCAGTGACGTAGTTGAGGAGACGCTTAGGCAAATCGAGGACTCGGTTAAGGCCCTTAAGCAGGTTTAATGCTCATTATTCCTTAATATCTCCATTAGATAATTCCTTAACCTCCTTACAGCATCCTCATTACCCACCTCAGCAAGCCTTCTCATATTTTCCAGGTAGTTATGCATTATCTTCTTAACCAGGGACTTGCTCATGGCATTAATCACGGCCTCAGCACTCTCACCATTCCTTAACGCATTCAATGCCTCCCTAACCTCCTCCTCCCTAATCTCCTCAATAAACCTCATTACGTCCCTAATGGCCTCATTAGCATCAACGCGCATGATGAGTCTCATTATCCTCTCAGCCTCATGATCAATCTCAGACAATTCATTCATAACCTTGCTCTTACCATTCACATATTCTAGGTATGGTTCCCTCAGATCCTCAAGCCTGACAACCCTGACGTGACCATTACCCTGAATATTAACTGCGCTTGGTGTTGAAACATCGATTATAAGCCTTGGTAATGAACCATCCATGGAATCATCGAGATTAATTAAGGGTGATTGTACTGACACGGCCACGACCACGACATCATACTTACCACTCATTAATTCATCCATTAATGATTCAAGGCCCAATAACCTTATTGAACCATTAAATTCATACTTGAGTTTATCCGTTGTCCTGTTTATTACCGTTACACCCCTATAATCATTCCTGAGAAGCTCCCTAACCACGCCTCTTGCAACCTCGCCGCCGCCAATAACGAGTATATTATCATCCTTATTAACATTCCTCATTACGTAATCCGCCAGGAATTTCACGAATGAAATATCGTAAAGGTTATGCCTACGCCTAAAACCCTCCCCAAACCGAATTGCTGATTCGAATAATATCCTTAACCTTGGTGATGGCTTACCGGCGCTGTAAGCCCTCTTAACCTGCGACAATATTTCCCTTTCCCCTAAGAACATCGAGTCTAGCCCAGCCGCCACCATTAATAGGTGCTTAACAGCATCTAGGTCATGAAGCACCCTAGGCTTTATCCCAGCCTTCTCATTAATCAACTTCATTAATTCACCCTCATCCTCATCACCATCCAGGTAAAACTCAATCCTATTACAAGTCTCCAACGCTATAAGTGAGTCATATAATTTGTATAATTTTGTCAATTCTTCATTTGTAAAATAGGCCTTAGCCAATGTGTCTAGGTCGTAATCCCGGTAGGTCATTACCAACGACTTAATCTTACTCATTCAATAATCATTAAATATCGGGCATAGACGTATTTTAAGCATTGTTTCAGGTGCTAATGTAAAATAACTATGTTGTGAACAAGCATAAAGTTAAATAATTAATTATGGGGATCCATTATCCGTGGGATCAAAGGTCGATTTAAGTAATGTTTTTAAACATGTCGATAACCAGAGGGACTTCATAATCGAGTTATATAGGGGTTTCATACCAATAAAGGCATTGGCACCTGAGAATGGCGGTGATGGCGAATGGGATAGGGCAAATTACCTATTGGGCATAGTTAGGAGGTACTTTGATGAGGTTAGGGTGATAGAAGCTCCAGACAACAGGGTTAGTAAAGGATCGAGACCAAACATAGTAGCCCTGATAAAAGGACTTGATAGTTCAAGGACCTACTGGGTCATTGCACACATGGACACAGTACCTGAGGGTGATAAGTCGCTGTGGAATTACGAACCCTTTAATGCCACGGTAGTTGGTGATGTGATATACGGTAGGGGTGTTGAGGATAATGGGCAGGGAATCGTCATGGGGATAATAGTCGGTAAAGTTTTGAGGGAGCTCAGCATAACGCCGCCGGTTAATTATGGAGTAATATTGGCGAGTGATGAGGAGGTTGGTAGTAAGTACGGCATTCAATACGTGATTAATAAGGAACCAAGCCTAATAAGTGGTAGGGACCTCGTATTGGTCCCTGACGCGGGCAATGCCGATGGCACTATGATAGAGGTTGCGGAGAAGGGCATACTCTGGGTGAAGGTCACTGTTTATGGGAAGCAAGCACATGCATCACTTCCTGAACTTGGACTTAACGCGTATAGGCTTGGCAGTGAGTTAACCCTCGAAATAGATAGGAAGTTACACGAAACATTTAATTATGAGGACCCATTGTTCGTACCGCCCAAGTCAACATTCGAACCAACGAAGGTGGAACCAAATGTTGGTAATGTGAATACAATACCTGGCAAGCATGTATTCTATATTGATTGTAGAATACTGCCTAAGTATAGCATTGATGAGGTTCTCAGGGTAATCAGAGACACGGCAAATAATTACTGCAATACCCACGATTGTAAGGTTGATGTTGATATCGTCAGTAGGGAAGACCCAGTACAACCAACAAACGCAGACAGTGAAATTGTTAGGAGGCTAGCTAAGGCTATAAGGACTGTTAAGGGCCTGGAACCGAAGCTACTTGGTATTGGTGGTGGTACATACGCACGTTACCTGAGGGCTAGGGGCATACCCGTGGCTGTTTGGATGACGTCTAAGGAAACTGCCCATGCGCCTGACGAGCATGTGCTCATCAGTGACGTCATTAGCGATATAAAGACTGTGGTTGCATCATTACTTATGGAGCCGTAGTGACCTATGCCTTTTAAATTCATAGGTTTTCATATTAATTAGCAGGTAGGGATGAGGGTTTTAGTAACGTTTGAGCCGTATGCAAGGAGTATAAGTCCATATGATTTGTTATCCAGGATTAACTGTGGTCAAGTCATTGAGTGGGGACGCAATAAATGCATAGTTGACCTGGGTGATTGCGGTTCAGATGCATTATCAATTCTTAGGGATATTAATTACGTAGCCCACCTATCAATAATTGATCAAGTAATTAGCAGGGACTTGAATGCGTTGCTTGCGGTGACTAAGGAGGTATTGCTGAGCCTTATTAATAATAGGGATGGGACATTCAAGGTTATTGTCAAGAGGATGGATAAGAAATACCCAATGACCAGTATTGAACTTGCCAAGAAGCTTGGCGAGTACCTAGCCCAGGTCGCTAAGGCTGATCTGGAGGATCCTGATTACATAATATATGTTGAGGTTAGGGAGGACTCCTTCATAGTTGCCCATTCGACCAGGGAGCTATTCCGTAAGAGGAGGGAGGCAATACCCACTGATTGGGTGGACCGCGTGGTTGGCATTGTTGAGGGTCCTAGGGAGGTCTACGAGACTATGGACCTAATACAACTTAGCCATGCCCTTGGTATTGAGGTCAGGTTAATAACGAGCCCATTGCTCATTGATAGAGCGTTGAAGGCCTTGAGACTTGGTTCCCTGCCCAGGGTTAAGGTTGTGGGTATTGATGAGGCGTTGGATGATGTTGACATACCAATTGTGTTGTCAATGCATGCCAATTATAATGAGAGGAAGTTGATTGAAGTGAGTAGGGAGGCGTTAAGTAAGGGTTTGAGAATTGGCTTGATACTTGGTAATGAGTATGATGATGTTAGCCTGAGCCTAAGGAGTAGGGCTATGTATGAGATTAGGCTTGGCCCGATGACTGGTCACCCCATGAGAACCACGGTTGCGTTGGCCTATGCCATTAGTGTTATATACACAACGTGGTTAATGAGCAGTGATGCTTCCAGAGATTAGTATTGGTCGTGGAAGGTTTAAGGCATTGCCCAATAAGTATGCATTACTATTTATGGTTTGGTATTCGAGGGGCTCATCAATGAGTCTCTACAGGTTATTGCTCACAACATACCTGGCATCGCATGTTGTTAGGTACATGTTCGAGAACCCACCCATCATTAGTAGGTCTATTTTGAAGGATTTAGGTGAGTTGATTAATGAGGGTTTAATTGAATTAAGGACTTTGAATGGTAGGTCGATTATTAAAGTCACGGATAGGGGTAGGAGGTTAATCGGTGAGTTGTATGGTTTAAGTAATGAGTATGTACTGTTTGGTGATTACTTAATAGTTAGGTTGAGGGATTTATTCAATGAGTTGGCTAGGCTCGTTAATGCATACCAGGATATGGATACTGCCGTGCTACTCTCAATAGCGCTTAGGGAGGCATCGCTCAGGGAGGGTGGGGTTGAGGGTAACGTATTGAGGGATTTAGCCTTTGACCTGAGGAGGCCGTGTGAGAACGCGCTTGGTTAGCATAATGTTTTTAATACCCACACATAACCCGGTCTTGATGGCGAAGGGGCTTTACCACTATTTAGCCGAGGCGTGGGCTGGGGCCAGGAGTAGCTGGATTTGGGATGTGGTAATGAAGCAGCGGTTGATAGAGTGGCGTAGAGAGCCGTCTATTGTTAGGGTCGAGAAGCCCACGAGGATTAACAAGGCCAGGCAGTATGGCTATAAGGCTAAGCAGGGGATAATAGTCGTTAGGGTTAGGCTCAGGAGGGGTCCATTTAACAGGAGGAGACCCAACAGTGGGAGGAGGCCAAAGAGGATGGGTGTTTATGGAATAACCACCAGCAAGAGTCTTCAATTGATTGCTGAGGAGAGGGCCGCCAGGAAGCACCCAAATATGGAGGTTCTTGGTTCGTATTGGGTTGGTGAGGATGGCACGTACGTGTGGTACGAGGTAATACTAGTTGACCCAAGCCACCCAGCCATTAGGAGTGACCCTGACTTTGCCTGGCTTGTTGGTAAGGAGGATAGGGAGGGACGTAGGAGGAGAAGGTTGAGGGAGAGGCAGAGGAAGTTGATTGAGAGGTTGAGGAAAAGGGCTGAGCAGTCTCAATCACAATAATCATAAATCCTCACCTTCTATGGCAATTACTCAACTAGACCTTGAAGTTAATATACACGCAACTGAGGACTTAGATAGAGCGATTAATTACCTGACCAGGTTATTGACGGATAAGGCGCCAATAGTGGTTGAGGTGCTTTATGGGCATTATGGCAACCCAATATATAGGGTTCAATCATCCATTAGGGATAAGGATTTAGCGATGAGCATCATAAGGTCCATATGCTCATCACTTGTCAATAGGGATTACCTATTGAAGACCCTTGGGAATAGGGTTGATGGTTCCGGTAACGTCTTCCTTAGGCTTGATAAGCAGGAATTTGCGAGGGGCCGTATCGTGATTAGCGATGGTGATGACGTGATTAGGATTAGGTTCAGGGTTACGGGTGTTGATGCCGTGCAGTTTATTAATGAGGTTTGTAAATAAGTATTTAAATGTTCGTAGAATTACACCTAGGCTCTACGGATAGGAAATTGATTAGATTATTGAAGGCACTCGGTTATGGTTTAGTGGCGTTGGTGATTGGTGGTAATGATGTTGAGGAATTACCGACCTTTAGGAAGCTTGTGATTACGAGAGGTAGTGCCTGGAAAATAAGGATGTTTAAAAACTTCGACATAGTGTCTGTGGTGCCGTGGAGTAGGTTCGTACTTAATAAGTTGATAAGCGATGATAGGGTTGATGTAGTAACAATCAACGAGGTTAATAGGGACATCCTGCCATCAAAGGCCCAGGCCAGGGTTATGGCTAGGGAGGGTAAGGCGTTGGAGATCGTTATAAACTCTATTGTGAGTAATGGCGAGGCTGGACTTGCATTCCTTAGGGATGTTATTAATGAGTATTCAACGATCGACGGTCTTAGGATAATAGTGTCCCAGGGCGTAAGTAAAGTGTCTGATGTTAGAAATCCCAGGGATATCGCGAAATTAATAGAGGTATTAACTAATGCCAATGCTAAGCCGCTGGTTAGTGATAATCCATATGAGGTACTTGTTGATGCTTTGTATAAGAGGGGCGTCTGTTTATGAGGTATGTAGTAATTGATGTTTACCCAAGGGAATACATCGATAAGGTGATTAGTGAATTAAATAATTGGTTTAGGTTCTTTGCCGGTAAAGATGCCATTGGTATTGAATTAAGAATTATTGCGAAGTATGAAGGAAGGGGCAGGTTAGTTATTCAGGTACCTAATGACTTGCTTAAGTACCTAAGGTCATCAGTCGCAATGGCTGGTAGGGAGAGCGAGGTTGCAGTTATTACTGTTAAGGTGACGGGCACCATGAGGAAGGCATTGGCTATAGCATCCTCAGTGCCTTACACGTTTAACGAATTTCTCGGACAGTCTTAATCAGCTCGTCGTGAGGTCTTCACGGTTCAGTTTTGATACCCATCATCACTTAGGTACTACTAATTCACCTACTTAAATGGTTTTTATTCCCAATTATTGCAATGGTGTTGCCTGCTTAATACTATAGTAACCCCTATTATAGTAAATTAATGGCAGTTTATTATTCATTATTTGGGCATCAACAACCTCGCCAACAAATATTGTATGATCACCACCTGGATATTTAGCGGTTACCCTACAGTCTAGGTATGCTATTGCACCCTCAATTATTGGTGAACCGGTCTTTGCGGTCTTTATTCTCAAGCCTTTAAACCTCTCCTCCCTTGGTGCGGTGGCGAATTTAATGGCTAAGTCCTTCATATCGTCGGGTAGTATATTAACGGCATAAACATTTGATTTATCAATAGCCTCATGACTAACCAGCCTCTTATCAATCGCTATAAGCACCAGTGGTGGATCGAGTGACAGCGATGTGAAGGAGTTGACGGTTAACCCATAATACTCATTGTTATAAACCGTGGTTACTATCGTGACACCCGTTGGGTAATTCCTCATTATTGCCTTAAGTAATTCGCCCGTTATGGACATTGTAGCGTGATATTTTTATTGTTATTAAAAACCTATGTTCCCGATTAATTTAACTTACCTCTTAACGTATAGCCAGCACTTAACGAATACGCCAGGCCTTGCCTCAACCACTGGTGGTTCCTGCCTCTTACAGATATCCATCGCATATGGGCATCTTGGGTGGAACCTACAGCCAGATGGTGGATTAACTAAGTTAGGCGGTTCACCAGGAGCTACCTTCCTCTCCCTCAGCCTATTACTTGGGTCTGGGTCGGGTATCGCCTCAATGAGCGACTGAGCATATGGGTGAAGTGGGTTCTTAATCACGTCCCTGAATGGGCCGTACTCGGCGAATTGGCCTGCGTACATTATTAATATATAGTCGCTGAAGTACTTTGCGGTTGATATATCATGGGTTATGTACATGAATGCCATCTTATGTCTTTGCTGAATATCCTTAAGTATTGTTAGTATCTCAACCCTTATTGATGCGTCAAGCATTGATACAGGCTCATCGGCAACTATGAAGTCTGGATTCGTTATTATAGCCCTTGCAATCGCAACTCTCTGTCTTTGGCCGCCGCTGAGCATGTGTGGGTACTTATTAATGAAGTCCTCGGGTGGTGTCAGTTTAACCTCCTCAAGTGCTTTGTAAATCCTTTCTTCCCTCTCGTCTCTTGCTACTCCCTGTATCATTAGTGGCTCTTCAAGTATGAAGTGAATGCTATGAAATGGATTAAGGCTTGAATACGGGTCTTGAAACACCATACTAACCCTTCTTCTAAACCCTATTTTCTTCAATTCCTCCTCCTTCATATGCGTTATATTAACGCCATCAAAATATATTTCTCCAGAAATAGGTTCAAGGAGCCTAATGAGTGTCCTACCCAGCGTAGTCTTTCCACTACCCGACTCACCAATAACAGCCAATGTGATGCCTCTATCAATGCCTAAGCTAATATCATCAACGGCCTTAACGTACCTCGGCTTTGCAAATAAGCCAGGCTTTATTGTATAATACGTCCTTAATCTATGGGCAACAACAAGACTATCCTTCCTAACCCACGGCGCATCCTCAAAGACCTCAGGCATATAGCGATTATGCCATTCAAGGATTGTTTAAAAATTTAACCTATATTTGCATTTATAATTTATTTGTGTATAAATTATTTATATAACCAACAAGCCACGAGATGCTTCCTACTGGCCTTACTCTCGAGTTCCATCATTGGCGGTTCCTTAGCATCGCAAAGACCCTTCAGATAATCCCTATCCCTATAGAATGGGCATCTTGGGTGGAACCTACAGCCAGGCGGTGGGCTTATTAGACTCGGTACCTCACCAGGTATGAATGATAAAGTCTTATCTACCCTTAGCGTTGGCGCACTAGATATTAAGCCCTGGGTATATGGGTGGCTTGGGTTTCCGTAAATATCCTCTGCACCACCTATTTCCACCATCTTACCGGCATACATTATAGCGACGGAGTCCGCGAGTTCGCTTGCCAGCGCTAAATCGTGTGTTATGAAGATGTATGATAGTTTATACTCCCACTTAAGCTTCTTAAGTAGGTTCATTATGTTTGCCTGGGTTATTACGTCAAGAGCCGATGTAGGCTCATCGAGAATAACTATTTTAGGATGAGCCATTATGGCCATGGCTATTATGACCCTCTGCTTCATACCACCACTGAGTTGATGTGGATACCTACTCACGATATCCCTAGGCAATCCAACGGATTCAAGCGCATCCATTGCCATCTTTAATGCCTCATCCTTACTAGTTCCCTGTAATAGTAGTGGTTCAATCATTTGATCGCCGATCCTTATCACCGGGTTCAGGGCATTCATTGATGCTTGAGGTACCATTGCAATCTTCTTCCACCTGATTTCCCTCCTAAACTCCTCCTCAGGTATATGAAGGACTTCCTTACCATCAAGGTAGATCTCACCATCAATGAGCGATACATTCCTCTCCCAAACCCTAACAAGTAATTTAGCCAGGGTGGACTTACCACTGCCTGACTCACCAACTACGGCTAAGGTCTCTCCCTCATTTAATTCGAAGGATACGTCATCGACTGCCTTAACGATGCCCTTCGTTGTTGTGTAGTAAAGCCTTGCATGTTTAACCTCGAGTAATGCCATGCCCATCACCCATACCTAAGCCTTGGGTTAACCACGGGCTCCGATGCCATGGCGGTCAATATAAACACTACCGCCACGAAGGCAACAAGAAGTCCCGGCGGTATGACCCACCACCAATAACCAGATGTTAATGCGCCAAATTCATCAGCGTAATATAGGAGCGTGCCCCATGTTGGGTATTCAGAACCCGCTAGGCCCAGGAAGTTTATAGAGGCCAGTGTCAGTATTGCGCCGGGCACATTCGTAACCAGTAGGTAAAGTATGTATGGAATTATCTGGGGCAGTATGTGGTTTCTCAATATCCACATCCTACTGGCACCTGCTATCACCGCAGATTCTATGTATTGGGCACTCCTTATCTGCATAATCATCGCCCTGATGATCCTAGCCGACGCGCCCCAGGACACGATTGCCAGGAATACCACGGCATCCCAAATACTCCAACCAAATAGGACTGAGAAGACAATTAATAATGGGAAGGCCGGTAATAATATCACAAAGTCCGTAAGCCTCATTAAAAATTCATCAACAAGTCCACCATAGAATCCAGCCACAATACCAATTATTACCGCTATAACCACTATTATCAACGCAGAGAGCAGGCCAACAGCGAGGTCTATTGGGAAACCTGCCAGCAAGCCAAGCCATAGGTCATGACCCTCATTATCAGTACCCATTAAACCATATATCTGACCCTGAAGCACAATCTCAAGGTCATTCCTATTAATCACGGTTGAGTTCTGCGAAAATACGTAAAACACCATAACGAACTTATACGGCCCCTTTAACGGCACTAGCTTACCATTATCAACTGTATAGAATAGGTACGGTGTCGCAGATGATCCGGTGGGTACAATGCTGCTAATGTGGTATTCCTCATTATAGAATAAGTTAACCTGACTAACGACCTCTGGAGCCACACCAAGAGTTGTTACCTTCGTGTTAATGGGTAGTGGGCCAAGCGTTATCTTACTTCCGTCAGGCCTATAAACCGTTATTGACACCACTGGGGGTTGGGACATGCTATATATGGCTGGGTTATTAATTACAATAAACAATTCATTCCATGGTTTATCATACTTATAGTTAACGCTGAACGTCACCGTAATATAGGTAACCCCACTCTGTTGTTGGACGGTAAATGTATAGTCATTTACGTAAATCTGCGGTGAGTAGACAGGCCCTATTATTGAGTCAACCCAGGCAGGTGGTGCGTACTGCGGATTTAACTCCCAATACTTTGGGTTATTCCATACATTTGCGAAGTTTGGTGGTAATACTATTAATGCGTATATTGATACCACCACTAATACTATGAATAATGCAGCCGCAACCTTACCCGTACCTGATGAGAAGAACTCCTTAGTGATCTCGCTTGGTGTCATTCCAAGGATCCTGAACTCACGCTGTTTCTTCGCCATATCCACCACCTCACTCCCTAATTCTCGGATCGAGCATTATATATACGATCTCCATTATAAATATAATCACGATGTAAAGCAGTGTTGATGCATATGTTAGCGCAACAACGACAGGTAAATCAGGCGTTGGGGATCCAACAATAGCAATATTGTATACATAACCTAGCCCCCACCAATGGAATACCATCTCCGTGACTAGGAAGCCGCCGAATATTATGAATGGTATTGTTATGAATATGCTCGTTAATATCGATGGGGCAGCGGGTCTAAGTATGTATCTATTAACCACGTGGCTCTCAGGCAATCCCTTAATCTTTGCGAAGGTCACGAAATCCTCTTGAGAAATATTAAGTACAACAGTCCTCGCGAAGTATGCCCAACCGCCAATATTAATTATTAATACCGTTATTAAAGGTAATGCGAAGTGCCATAGTAGGTCAAGGACTGCCTGCGGTATTGTAAATACCTTAGCAGGGTCTGTTAACCATAACTCATAGTACTTAGGGCTTATTATACCACCCGTTGGGAAGTAAATTGGTGAGTGTATCTGTGCCAGGTAAAATGAGAATATGAGTAGCATTACAATACCGAGCCACCACTGTGGTATGCCATTAGCCAATGCCGCATAATACATAACGGCTCTATCGGATTTAGAGCCGTACTTAAGGGCGGACCTAAGCCCTATCTCAATTCCAATGAAAGCGCTTAGTAATATGCCAAAGGTGTCAAGAAGTATTGTTCCGGGAAGTGCTGATAATATTATATCTACGACCTTACCACCACCAATATTACCATACTCACTTGGGAAGTATGAATAGCCCCAGTTAAAGACAATCATGTTATACATAATATAAAGGGTCCTAATTGCAGGTGGTTTATTAAGTCCATAGGCATTCTCCAACTCGGTCATGATTTGCTGCTGCAATTGCTGTATCTGCGTTGAGTTATAGTGACCGTGCAACATTAGGTTCATTATTATCGACTTCGTCTCCATCATTATTTCATCCTTAAGTATTTTAGACGCAGGCCCGGCTAGTGCGAAGGATATTACAAAGAGTACTATGAATAACAAGACAACCAATGTCATGGCCCTAACGGCAAGCGTCCTCGCAAGACCCATCGAAGTTTAAGAGAATCCTTGCGTTATTTAAGTCTTACTAACGTTATTTAGGTCAATCTAGAATAAATATAAGAAAATAATTTTTTTAAAGAGATGATTTTTACAAAGTTAATTATCTTCTTCTTCTAACAGCTAGCCATACGCCTATGGCAATTATTATTACAACTATAATCACTATTATAGCTATTAGTAGTGTTGTGCTTATTGTCGGCGCCTTAGTGACCTTAGGCGGTGGAGGTGGTGGCGGTGGTGGAGGTGGAGGTGGCGATACTGTTAGTGATGTTACGTACTGAACAGGTATTGTGACTACGTTTGTGAATGCATAGAGTAGTAATTCGTAGGTCCCTGGCGTTAACGTTGCTGTTACGTTGCTCGGTATTGTTATTGTCAAGGTCCCTGGCGTTGTTGATGATGCGAAGGTCTCATAAACAATCTGCCCAGTGGCTGGGTTAATTAGGTACACGTAGGCCTCTGGATTACCGACAGCACTCACACTCACCGTTAATGTCGCGGTGGTGTTGGCCGTTATGCTTGTCGGTGATACTGAGGTTATGCTCGGTATTAGGTTAATTGGTACTGACGTCACGCCTAACCTAACGAAGATCTGGTTGAACCAGTACGTGTAGTTATATGGATATCCACTCCAACTAACGAGTATTGCCGACTGCGGTGTTACTGTGGTTATGCTCTTGAGTATGTAAGGTCCATTACTAATCCAGAGGTTGCCATATGTGTTGTAGAAGTTAAGTGCGTCCTCATAATCCTGTATAGCAGTGGCTGTTGCATTGGTACCGAGGAAGTTGTAACCATTAACCACAGCCCATGAGCCATTATCCCATATGTACCCAGTCTTAATCCAGTCCTCAAGCACGCTGGCTAAGTACTGGTTGAACTGTGGTGATCTGAAGTCTGCCTGTGGTATGCTCAGTGATTGAGCCTCACCACTCGTGAATGCGTACTTACCCTGCTGATAAGCGTAGAACTCAAGGGCTAATACGACCCATGGATTGGCGAATGTTGGGAAGCCAGGCGCGTAGTAAGCAGCCACAAAGTTAGGGTCTGGGAACCAGTAGTTACCGTAGATGACCACCGTGCCATTCGGGAAGAACTGCATACCAACGATGGTACTCACGGTTGGTGCTATTATGCCACCAACATCACTCGCCGTAGCCTGGTTGGGTCCTAGGTCTGGTGCGCCGGTTGTCGTTGTTGCCGCCAGGTCGAACCACGTGTAATAGTAGAAGATAATGTCTGCCATGCTTATTGGCTGACCATCCTGCCAATAATGACCGAGCCAAGTGCCGTTGAAGTACAGGTAAACGATTGACTTTGCGTACTGTCCGGGACCAACATCCTGCCAACGCTCAGCAGTGGCATTCCAAATGACCGCATTGGGCGGTACTGGGAATACCGCTGAGCCATTCGGGCTAATAATCGCGTTCCAGGCACCCCTAAGCGGCATTGGTTCGCCAGTGAATGGGTTGTAGAAGGCGAATGGGTCGCTCGTGAACTCTTGGATAACATCGTATGAATAGGTGTCTATTGAGACGAACCATCCGAAGTTATTCCATGGGAATTCACTAACGTGGAACATACCGACATTAAGCACGTTGGGGTGAGTGGTTGAGTATGCGAACTTAATGCCTAGGGGCCACTCAAGGCCGAAGATGCTGGGCATCCAGTTGGTTAGGTTCTGTATTGGGTATGGGAATGTGGCTGCCACTAGCCAAACCCTAACCGCCTGCTGGAAGCAGTCATAGAGGGCTGTCTTTGAGTAGCTCTCGAATTGCTGAAGTGATGTGAAATTACCTGTGGCGGCCCACGTGGTTAATTCGTCAATCGTGGAGTTTGCATATTGCCAATAACCAGGGACGCCCCAACCAGGCATGTCTCCAGTCCATGAGGCACAGAATGAGGCGCCAGCGTAGGTGTCCCAGGGCTCTGGGTATATCGTCCAAGCCTCGGTGTATATTTGCCACTCCATCTGTGCTGGGTTCGAACCATAGACTATTGTCAGTGCCTGTGATAGGTCGCCATATATTGGTTTAACCGTGAAGCCAAGACTCTGAAGTTCTGACATGAACATCTGACCAATGGCATATCTGAATGGGTCATCCTTTCTAATGAAGAATATTATTGTGACGGGTTGCGGTGTCGTGCTGTTTGGCGGTATGTAGTACCACTGGTGGTTGATGTATAGTATCCTGCCAACCCATGGGTTATACATACCGTCAAAGTTTGGCGTCGTGTTTATTGCCTGGAAGAGGGCGAATATTGATTGATTGACGTAGGTCGGGTCATAGTGGATATTGGCCTGAACAATCATTGGTTGTATCAAAAGCTGGCTATCTATTGCGAATGGACCTGGCCAGTCATATACGGGTGTTGCATAGCCTGAGAATACCTGTGTAATTATCGCGTGCCTATCGACTAGGTAATTCATTAAGTATCTAAATTGCCAATAGGCGAATGGGTTAAACGTGGTATTGCTTGGGTATGGGTTGAAGAGTAAGTCATAGGCCGAAGTTATCGCGGGGCTAACCATTTGAATACCTGGCGTTGTACTCAATTGGGATAGGACGTTGGGCGGTAGCGCAAATGGGTTTAGGTAAATGTCTATTTTGCCTGACGTGAAGTATTGAACGGCCTCGGTTGGCGTAACCTCATATAAATTAACCGTCGATGGCATTGTCTGCTGGGCATAAACGATAAGGCTTAGTACTAGGAGCGCCGTTATTAACGCCGTTGCAGTTAGTACAAGTATTTTATTGCCGGTCTTCCTTTGTTTAGGCATATCAAGCTAACCTGAATTGAGCTTTTAAACTTTTCCATGTATATTAATTATTGATTCTGTAAATCCGATTATTAATAATGCAATTACTATTATAAATAATATTGTGAGTATAATTGTTAATGCATTAATTACCTCAGGCCTATAAATACTGATTATCGTAACCTCCCCATTACCAATTGATGTCAGGTTAAGCTCAGTTATTGTTGTAAAGTTCAGCTCCTTTAATTGATAAGGACCTAAATTAACCGTGTAGTAAAGCGTTAATGTTATGTTGGTTTCAGGTATCCACTTAACTACCGTTACATTAATATCTAAATTACTATCGTTTGTCTCTAAGATTAGAAATACAACCCCAGATGGGTTTACCGTAAATGAGCCGTTAATTGGCGGACCCTTATAATAATAGTTAATACTAAATGGATTTAATATTATGTACACGGCGAGGATTACCGTGATAGCGCCAATAATGTAGGCAGCAATTACAAACCTATTTCTAAGGATTTCACGAATCATCGCAAAGCACTTAATTTTAATTTTACACCTTTAACTTTGTCCTTCTCCAGAATCTCCTAGCTGGGTTCGTTAATACCCTCCTGTCAGTCTTAGCGGTTACCCAAATTGGCGGTGCCCTATTTGACTTACCCGCGGCTGCAAGCCTTAACTTCCTGCCCAATGGCTTATTCCTCGCCATGCTCCTCACCTATACCTTATCCTGAACTCCCTATGGGTCTGTTTATAAATTGTTTCCAGTATCTTCTTGAGATCCTCATCGGTTATGGGAACCCTAATCCTACCCGACTGAGCCAGGGCAATCAGCTGCTGCTCAAGGGCCTCAACGAGTTCTGGCTTAACAACCCTAAGATTATCAAGTCTCTCCCTAGCCTCAGGCGTTAATATTACCCTAAGTACGGCCCTCCTCTGGGCAGCTAATTCCTGTCTCTTCCTCTCCTCCTCAATTTGTTTCTGAAGCTCCTGAAGCTTCCTCTGCCTAATGGCCTCAAGCTCGTCCTCACCCACTCCCTGGTCGCTACTTACCTCTCCATAGTTTTCATCAATAGACATGGCATAACAAAGGTAGTGGGCCTATTTATTAACCTTAAACCTTCATTAATGCATAGCTAGTAATTACTCAGTGGTCGTCTTCGGTGCTAAGTACTTGGCAAGTTCAGGCCTTTGCTTAACCAATTCCTTAAATATGTTTAAAGCAATTTTATCAAGTAGTGACCTGCCCTGTGGCGTTACTACCCTACCCTCCTTCGTCTTTGCTATGAGACCGGCAGCCTCGAGTTGGTGCAGTATATTCCTAATTATTGCACCACCCGCCTTCCTAGTCCTCTCACTCCTAACGGCGCTACCGACCTTGGCCCTATAGCTGAATGCCATCCTCAGGCTACCGAGCCCAACTGGGCCGTTTAAGTAGACCTTCCTTAAAATGGCGGCGGCCCTTATGTACCACCAATCATCCTGCATTGGGGGCCTATCCTTATTTGGACCGGTCTTAACGAATAATGCCCAGTCTGGCGGCTTCACCTGAGGTACGTTCTCCCTCAAATACTTTGCTAATTCCTTAATCAGTAGGTCCGCGGGTACGTCCTTAACGCTTACCAAGGCCGATCAAGAATGCGGGGCAATTAGGGTTAATAAGCATTTACTTAGCGTGACCGCCTATCTTAGACGGAACCAACCTCTGGCTAATGTTTAGGTAAAAGATTTATTACGGAGATGCATTATTAGGCTTATGACGTTCTCCATAGTGGCGACCGACGGTGTGGATGTTGGCATTGCTGTCGCATCTAAATTCATAGCCGTAGGCGCCATAGTACCTCATGCACGGGCTGGTATAGGCGCTGTAGCAACGCAGTGCTACGCGAACCCGAGACTGGGCTCATTGATACTTAGGTTGCTTGAATCTGGTCTTAGTGCCAATGATGCATTAATTAAGGCGCTTAATGAGGATTCAGGTAGGGAGGAGAGACAACTTGGTGTAGTGTCTATACGGGGTGACGCAGCCGCTTATACGGGTTCAAAGTGCCCTGAGTATGCGGGTCACATTGTGGGCAGTGGCTACGCGGTTCAGGGCAATATACTCGTTGGTCCTGAGGTTCTCGAGAAAATGGCTAAAGCCTTTGAGGCGAAACGGGGCGAGTTAGTTGATAAATTGCTTGAGGCATTAACCGCCGGTGATGCGGCTGGCGGTGATAGGAGGGGTAGGCAATCCTCAGCAACAGGGTCTGGGTGATCATCAACCCTGAGGTCAACGTACGTATCAGTGAGACCGAGGTAACCACCGCCTGGCCTAAGCACTATAATCGCGACCTTGCGTAGATTGTTTAGCATTTGGGAGTTAACGCTGTTGAGTAGGGAGGATCCTAATGATGTGGTTTTAAAGGCTGACGTTGCATTAACGGTTCAGAGGATTCTCAGGGGTCTTGGTTTTTATCGAGGTGAATTACACGGTAATTGGGATGAGAAGACCGAGGAGGCCTTTAGGGCGTGGGCAGGTTATGAGAATTTTGAGAATAAGATTAGGAATGATGATAAGATATGGGGATCCATTTATCGCTACTTAATTAATGAGGCTAAGCGTAGGGGCTTGTTGGTTGATGATTAGAAGGATTAATAAATAGGTTGCTCTGTGGGTTTGTGCAATGGCCATTAAATTCTGCCCGAGATGTAAGAGTGTAATGGTTTTAACAAAGAAGGATGGGAAGGCCGTTTGGAGGTGCCCTAAGTGTGGTTATGAGGAGGAGGCTGGTACAGGTAATGCGAAACTTGTTGAGAGGACAATGGTTGCTAAGAGGGATGATAAACCAATAGTATTGACGAAGACTGGCGAAGAGGCTCTGCCCAAGGTTAGGAAGACCTGCCCAAAGTGTGGTTATGAGGAGGCATACTTCTGGGTTCAGCAGACTAGGGCCGCCGATGAACCGCCAACTAGGTTCTATAAGTGCGTTAGATGTGGGTATGTCTGGCGTGAGTATGAGTAAAAATGTAATTACTAAGTAATACTGTTTCTGCTGAGGATGTAGAGTTTATATTTAAGTGGCGGTTAGTTGATTTGATGTCGGAGGTTAAGATAACATACCCAGATGCGAAGGAGTTCTCGCAAATAATAGATGCAGTATCAGCATTAATCGAGGAAGCAAGCTTTACATTGGCAAGTGACGGCCTTAAGCTAAGGGCATTGGACCCATCGAGGACTGCGATGATTGATTTATTAATACCCAGGGAAGCCTTTGAGGAGTTCCCTGAAAGCCTTAATGAGGAGGTTAGGATTGGCGTTAACTTTGATGATTTCAAGAAGTTACTGAGGAGGATTAAGAAGGGCGATAAACTAGGCATGGAGGTTAGTGAGGGTAAGCTCAAGGTAAGGCTTATGGGTAAGGCTTCGAGGACTATGACCCTGCCATTAATTGATATCGGTGCTGAGGAATTACCGACGCCAAAGGTTGTGTATACGGTACTTGCTAAGGTATCTAGCGATGCACTAAATGAGGCGCTTAAGGATGCTGATGTAATAGCTGACGCTGTTAAATTCGATGCGAAGGATGATGGGTTGTATGTATCCGCGAGTAGTGATAAGGGTGATGTTGAGGTTAAGTTTGAGAAGGAGGGTGAGGTTATGTTTGAGTATGATCTTAAAGAGCCAGCAACGGCTAAGTATAGCCTTGATTACCTAGTCGACACAGTGTCGAAGGCCTACAGGATTAGTGATATAGTTACTATCGAGTTCGCCACGCAGAAGCCCATTGCACTTACGTTTGAGATACCAATGGGTGGTAAGTTAACGTATTACATAGCACCAATGATCGAGTGATTCACTATTGTAGTGAATAATATGGTTTTTACCTTGTAAAAATAATTTTAATGCGAAATTAATAGCATAGATGTTTGTATGCCGGGCTTCATTGATTTGGTGAAGGTATTATTTAGGAATTACTATAGAGGAGTTGATATATCAGAAATAAGTGATCTAGAGAGAAGGGAGTTTGGTTTTCAATTCTTCGATAAGGAGGGAATGATTAGGCACATGGCCTTTAAGAGCAGTGATGAACTGAAGCGTTACCTAGTGAGTAATGTCCCATCCCACGTATATTACTCATCAGCCCTTTATAATGATCCTGCCAATCCAGATATGGATGCGAAGGGTTGGCTCGGTGCCGACCTAATTTTTGATATTGATGGCGATCACCTACCGACGCAGAATTGTCAGGGTGTTGAATTAATGACGCTCGACTGCCTGAGTGACGCTACTGAAGAAGTTAATAAGCTCATTGATTTCTTAATCGAGGATTTCGGGTTTTCGGATTCATCTATTAAGATATTTTTCAGTGGCCACAGGGGTTATCACGTACATATTGAGTTACCCGATGTTAGGGGATTAACGGATGAGGAGAGGAGGGAGGTAATTGATTATCTGCTTCTGCGTGGTTTTGATATTGAGCGTTTAATTAGGGGTAACACCGTCCTCATAGATGTCAAGTTAAGGGGCATTGGTGGTAGGTTGGCATCACTAATTCATGAATTAGACCCTGACTTACTTAATAATCTCGGCGGTAGAAGGAGGTTGAGTAAGTACATAATTCGGAAACTTAATTCCCTAAATCCCGTGATTAGTGAACGCTTATCTACGCATGTCGATGAGGTGGTGACGATGGATGTTCATAGACTAATTAGGATGCCCAACTCACTTCATGGCAAGACTGGGCTGAGGGTTGTTAGGGTAAGCCCAAGCGATTTGGAGAGGGGGGTTGATTTCATCGTTGATAAGGCGATACAGTTTAGGAGGGGTTCATTAACATTGAGACTAACTAAGAAGTTACCTGTGAGGAGGATCCTTGGTGAGGATGTTAATGGCGATGAGGGGAGTATTATTAAGGTGCCTACTTACGTCGGTATTTACCTAGTAATGAGCGGTTGGGGTGAGCCAATTGATTAGTGACGTGCTTAGGAGGTTGATGGAGTTCACAAAGCTTGAGGTAAGTACTGAGGATATCCAGAAACCACCATTTGAATCGTATGCTCAATTGGTGCAGGAATTGAATAGTAAGTTATCAATGAGTGGTAATGTGCTTGATAAGGAATTGGTTGAGTCTACAATGAGCATGGTTAAGGAGACAATAGCAATACTCGTTAGGAAGAGGATTGAGAAAATAATGAGGTACTATCAAGCTAGTAAAGAAGTACCTCAGGACGCATTACTACCGGAAGAGAGGAGGTTCCTTATGCCATTATTGGAGCTTAGGATTGCCGAGACTCCGAGGAGCGAGGTTCAGGGATTGGCAATTGTGTCGTTTAAGAGGGGGTTCCCTGTGCTATACAGCGTTCGTTTAGTAACAATTGGGCCGTTTTCTCAATTCGACATTGCGGTGATACCGAGGAGTGACGCTGAGGAGCTTCTCCGTAGAGGGGTTATCGATATTATTCGTTAGAATCAACGGAGGTAAAAGTATAAAAGGGGGTTTTATCCTGTGGTTACTCCGTGAAGTTTCCCAAGGTTGTGAAGGTTTATTGTCCAAGGTGTAATGCATATACGGAGCACACAGTGACGATTTATAGCCATGGGAAGAGGAGGAACCTAGCCGAGGGGCAGAGGAGGTACTTAAGGAAGCTTAAGGGCTACGGCTCTAGCAGAAAGCCTAAGCAGAAGAGGTTTGCTAAGACTACGAAGAAGATTGTTGTTAAGCTTCAATGTAGACAGTGTGGCTATGTGTTGATGAGGACCGTTGGTAGGTTAAAGAAGCTTGAGTTAGCTGAGGCTAAGTGAGGTGGTGGTAATGCCCACTAATTGGCGCTCGGTCCTTGTTCCAAGGCCGAGGTCAAGATTTCTGAGGGTTAGGTGCAATAATTGTGGTAATGAGCAGGTGGTCTTTGATAGGCCTGCCATGGTTGTTAGGTGTTTGGTCTGCGGTAACGTGCTCATAGAGCCTACCGGCAGTAAGGGTAGGATTGTCGGGGCAACCGTTGTTGCCGTATACGAGTAAAACAATGAAAAAATATAAATTATATTCCATCCTCTCATAGTCGATGAGTAAGAAGGAGGAGAAGGTAGACGATATTAGAAAGAATGTGTTACCGGTGAGGATAGCTAGGAAGGAATTACCTGACATTGGTGAGTTAGTTATTGGTACCGTATATAGGATATTGGAGCATGGTGCATATGTTCTCCTTGACGAATATGGGGGTATTGAGGCTTACGCGCCAATTAATGAGATTGTTCAGTCCTGGTTCCACGACATTAAGGATTACCTAAGGCTGGGTCAAAAGACAGTGTTTAGGGTCATTAGGGTTGATGCGCGTAGGAGGCTCATTGATGTATCACTTAGGAAGGTTAAGGAGGAGGAGAAGAAGGAGAAGTTAACGAAGTGGAAGAGGACACTTAGGGGTGTGAGGCTCCTTGAGCTTGTTGCCAAGAAATTGAATATACCACTTGACAAAGCATTACAGGACTTTGGGTGGAAGCTCGAGGATTACTACGGAGACTTCCTATCGATATTCGAGAACGTGGCTAAATACGGACCTGATGACCTCAGGAAATTGGGTCTTAGTGATAACGTTATTAATGCCATTGCAGAGATAGCCAGGGAAAGGGTTGAGGTGGAGCCCGTGGAGATTTCCGGCATAATTAGGATGATCAGTATTAAACCTGACGGAGTTAAGCATGTCAGGGATGTACTGCTTAAGGCCATGGAGTTGGCTAGGAAGGAGGGCGCTGAGGATGTTCGAATATACACAATAGGCCCTCCCAGGTATAGAATAGACCTCGTGGGTAAGGATCCAAAGAAGTTAGAGCAGGTTCTTAAGGACGTGGTTAACCTGGTTACTACGGAGATTAGAAAGAGGGGTGGTGAGGCAAGCTTCACGAGGATAGGCGAGTAACTAGGTGGCAGCCATGGACTCAATACTGAGGAGATGCAAAAATTGCGGTAGGTACACCCTGAGGAAGGATAAATGCCCATACTGCGGCGGTGAGCTTGAGGTACCACATCCACCCAAATACTCGCCTGATGATAAATATGGTAGGTATAGACTAATTATGAAGGTCATGAGTGGTAAGATTAAGCTTAGCCCAGACGTAATTAACGCCATTATTTCAGGGTCTAGTCAATCCAAGACCCAGTGAAATAATGAATGATCTATTATCGAGTCAATGTTTGATTACGCGCTAAGGCCTCTAAAACACTGTAATTGATCTTGTAAATTATTACCCAACCATATGGTCTAGATACATAGACCAGCTGAGCCCAGGGCGGTGGTTGTAACAAGTAGTACCAGGGCGTTACTGGCCCGTTATAATCAGGTAAGCCTATGTATGTTAATTTAAATGATGTGGCATTCACACTAGGCATTATTGTTGGTACACCCTCAAATACCCAATAAGTTGGTATGCCGTTTACGGTACACGTAGACCACACTATGTACGATGCATCAGTAACCTCGGAATTGAACATTAAGTCGTAAAGCGTGACATTATAAGCCGCGTAAAATGTGTTATTGGCGAATGGTACGTAGATTGTCGAGGAGCCAACCTGGGCGGGGGATATGAAGGTATTAAGTATGTAGTTGTTAGTGTAGCCCGCTATTCTAGCCATCCAATAACTCTTTGCGAAGTCACCACCCGCTGGATACTCAGGTATGAGCACGCATACGGTTCCTAAACCGTAGCTCGTTAAATTAACTGGGAATACGGTGTATGGTTCAAAAATCAATATGTACTGTGGGTCGTGCAATTCATTCAATTTTTCCAACACACCAGTGTAATTATATGGACTTGACATGAAGAAGCTACCTATCAGCGCTATTTGCGTGCTATTCACCGTGGAGTTATCAGCTAGGCTCGTCCTATTTCCAATAATCGCTATCCAATAGCCATAGTCCCACCATGAAAGCACAGTCGCATTTGGTGGAGTATTGTAGGATAGCCACTGAAGTGCATCTAGCCAGTCGGGCGTTGGTATTGGTGGCGTCACGGTACTAACTATTTGCTGGGGCATTATGGACATTAATAGAGCGGGCTGTATGTTGACCACTAGGGCAATGGCTAGTACGACACCGAGTAAAGCCGCTATGGATAAACCAACTAGGATACGCCTATTCAATGCAAGTTCCGTGAGTTTTACAAAACCATACGCAGTAGCTGGCACCCAGAATAGTCCAAGTAGCATGAATAGCCAAACCTCCGATGAAGCGAAGTAGGCGGCAGCCAATGAACCAAGACTAACTAGTATTGCTGGGAGTGATAGTGACATTATGGAGAGTAGTATCGTGTATATCACGAATGGTACTGTTATTGAGATATTATACACACCCTGTTGAAGTGTTGATGGGGAGTGCTCAGCAACGCTCTGCACGATGGCGCTCCTAGCTAATGGTAATAATGCACCAAGGAACTTACCACCCACTGAGGTGAAGCTCAACCCAATCACCGCAGCCACGAGTACCACTATGGCCATGAGGAAGTACCTGACCACTGGCACCATGATCCTTGGATACCTTGGGTATAGCTTTATTAATGCGTAGGCTATTATCGAGAACAGTAAGGCTGCATTGGCCACACCACCCATTCCAGATACTAACGTATGAAAGCCATACCTAGGCGTTATGGCTACGAAGGCTGAGAACCCAAGGTCAGTAAGTACGTAGGTTATTACAAGTTTATCGATTGTGAATGGTAGACTTTGTCTCCTGGCGATCTTAATAAGTAGGTAAAGTAATATCACTATTGTGAATAGCCCGTAGAAGTTCCATAGGAATACGTAGGAACCCCACACCCAGGTTGTTATACCGTTAAATATTGCCGAAAGTACGGCAAATAATATCCAGTAATTATCCTTCCTTGTCAGGGACTCGATATAGAAGGCAATGCCTAGGGTTGCTATGAATTGAAATAGTGGTTCTGCCGCAAACCAACCAGCCGTACCCCTTTGCAGGAACATTGTGGTGAATACGGACCATAAGGCCGCCAGTAGGCCTACGTACTTACCGCCAAGTCGATAGCCGAGATAAAACATCGCCGGCACAACGGCGGCATTTGCTATTGCGGGGAGCAGGATAACTGATTGAAGCAGGTCAAAGCCGAAGTGTGATAATATCTTATACGCAAGTACGCCAAGCCAGGAAACACCCGGTGATAATATTATGGTCCAGTTGGCACCCCATGGGTACCAGAAGTGCATGAATAATGTGCCGTAACCCTTATGAAGCCACCAGAGTAGTCCCTTGATGGTTCCGTACTTAAGCATTTGCTCGGTCATGAAGAGCCTTATGTAGGGATCGAATTCATTTATGTACCAGCCATAGAGTAGCACGGGGTATAATCTTAGGTAGTAGGCGAGTAATGTGAAGGAGACTGTGGCCGAGAGCATGGCGATCCACTGCGTAATCTTGATATCAAGCGGCACGGCGGGCACTACCTGGGTTATGGTCTCCACCTTAGCCTTACCAGCGGTCTTCGCCTTGCTCATTACGGCTTGATTAAATAATCAATTTAAAAGTATTTTTCACAGGCAGGGTACGAAAAAATAAATTAGTACATGCACAATGCGCCTATCGTGGAGTGCGTCGAATTAAGCAATGAAGTTTCCCAAGCAGTGATATGTAGTAAGGGCGCGTACTTACTTAGATGGGCAGTGCTGGGTAAAGATGTTGTGCTGCCTGGTAATACCGATAAACCAACATGGAGCGGTATGGCCATGCTGATACCATTTGCTAACCGTGTTAAGGGTGGAGAATATGAATTTGAGGGTGTAAGGTATTCCCTGCCCAGGAATGAGGAGGGTCATGCCATTCATGGGCTTGTATTAAATGAGGAATGGAATATAGAATCCATTAGTAGGGGTAGTGCGTCGTTTAAGCACGTTCTTCGTAATCCGGGCTATCCAACGGAATTAACGCTAACGGTTAAGTACGCATTAACCGGCAAGGAACTCAATGTTGACATAATCACTAGAAATACGGGACTTAAGAATGCACCGCTAGTTGTTGGTGCTCATCCATACTTCATTGTTAGCAATGACTGGAGATTAAATGCCCAGGGAGATGTACGAATGTGCGAGGCAGTCAACAAAATACCAACTGGCAGGTTAATACCGTTTAACCTAAGTAATACAACAAAGAGGGAATTTGACGACTGCTTCTTAATAAACGGCGATATAATACTTGAATCACAATACTCAACGATAAGGATCATAAGGTATGGCATGCCCTACGTTCAAATATTCACGGGAGTGCCCAATGCCATAGCGATAGAACCAATGAGTGGAGCACCAGACGCTTACCACAACGGTATGGGACTAATTATAATAAGGCCCAACGAGGAGAGGAGGTTTAGGTTTACAGTAAAGGTCCTGAGGGTTTAAACGAGAAAAACTAAAAAATTAATAATCTAAATCATTATCGGCCCCGTAGCTCAGCATGGATAGAGCGGCGGCCTTCTAAGCCGTAGGTCGTGGGTTCAAATCCCACCGGGGCCGCTACTTTTACATTCAATCTCTAAACATCGGTTACAATCTCACTGTGGCTACAGTTACAAAAGGGCTTATATAATGATTTACAGATGTAATAATAGTGGTTGATTGCTGCCTATACGACCTCGCTGGGACTAATAATGAGGTTAGGGTTAGGATAATCAATCACCTAACCCAGGAGAGACATATCAAAGCTAAGGACCTTAGATCACACCAAACTACATAAGTATGATTCGTTCCAGCAAATGGTGGCTGATTACCAACGCTTTGCAGAATAATAGCATTCTTAAGTCACGAGGAGATCACAGGGCTCCTTGACCCAAGGCCTAGGGAAGGGACAAACATCGCCGACATAATTAAGGTCGTGGCAAGGGAAGTGGTTAATAAGGACCTCAGGGACGTACTCTTTAATTACTTAGGGCCTAGGCGATTACCTGAGTATGTGCATATTTTCGAAGTGCTCCCTAAGGTCATTGAGGTGGGCATTTATGGCGTTGAGGTTATCTGCCATGAAGTAATCCTCATTCTTCCTGACAATGGGCCCATGAATTCATTAAACAATGCATCGGGGGTTTCGAGATTACACACAAGTAAATACCCATTGGTTAAACAATTTTAGCAATTACTGGCACTTTTATGTATTAAGTTTCAGTACCTGTGAATGTACTTAATTAATCAGCTTTATTGTTCAGTAGCCTCTCAAGGGTTAGGCACCGCATTAAACATAACTAATTAACACGCCTAGTTAGTCACTAACGGGCAGTCATAGGGTTCATCAAAATTAGTACTAAGGCTTCAGTACTACGCCCAGTGATTATTAGAATGTTCTTAAATCATTTATATGAGGCAATAATCTAAATGCAGAAAAGAATAATAGCAATAAAGCTTTAAAAAGCCTATGTTTAATATGGGTGGTGATATAAGTGGCTAATGGGCGGGTTAATGCCTGTATTATTACTAATATTGCTAGCGAAATACTTAAGTATTTTAAGTTTAGCATTAGTAAAATATTCAAATACTTTGAATGGTTAATTATTACATCGAACAATACAATTCATACTGTGGCTGAACAAGAACATGGCAAAGTGGGTGTCGATAATGATGGGAAGGATGATAATACTGCATTAATTGAGGAGCTACGTAGGAGGAACCCGCTCCTTGTTGAGGTTCTTGTTAAGTACCCGAATTACTTCCTTGAGTGGGATGAGGAGGCCCTTGGCCTGTTCATCTGGCGTGTCTGGGAGTCGCTTATAGGGGTTAATGACGTGGATAGGAAAAGGCTTGAGGAGAACATTGATGCGGTAATCAACATGAAGGATGCACCAAGGAAGCTTAAGAACGCCGCCAAAATCGCGAAGAAACTAATCGAGAGGGAAAAGAAGATACTAAATATTACCTAGGTATTACCTAAACATTCCTTTAAATATAACTTAATCATTATTCAAACGACAATGAACCAAGCAGGGTGTCCGCAGGGTGCTTTACGCGAGAAGTTAAGTGATGCTGTGAATTGTGTTAGGGTTGTTAGGGTTCAGAGACGTCGTAAGTATCAGAGCCACTTAATGTTTGTTGATGATCTAGAGCTTACGCTGGTGAATACATGCAATTTAGAGGTAAGCACGGTCTGCGTAGATAGGAAGTACGTACTCGAGTACTCAGGCAATTTCGCCATGGAGATCAAGGCATTCAGCCCAGGCGGTGAGAAGCTAAGCATACTTAGGAGGGATGAGAAGTGCTTATTGGATAAGGAACCTGGCCTGGACTACCTATGCGTAAGGCTTAACGAGCCTATCAAGCCAGGCAGCTACTACGTATTAACGCTAACACATACTGCGCAAACATCGATTATGACCACAATTGAGAGTGGGTGGAGGAGGTTCGTGAATTTCCTAACGCCCTACTTCGACGTATACGTATTTAGCATTATTTACCCAATAAACCAACCATCTACGCCATGGACCCAAAGCCAATACCACCACTACGAAGTAGAGCCCGAATACCTTGAAATACACCGGGAGACAACCAATACTGTGCAAAAAGTGCTAGGTGCCATCTCCGGTGGTAAGGTGAGCTTCGTAGTGAGTGATAACAAGAACTTGGCATTCGGCTTTACAATGCCTGAATCCCTACATGTCTCCCAACCAACGAATTATAGTGCTGGGGAATTATTATTAAACATGTTGACGAGAATATTATTTACAGTATTCGGCGTGCCAATACCCATAAGGCTAACACTTAATAGGCTGTACAAGGCATTTTCTTGGTTATTTCAATGCCTCAGTGTGGGTACCGTGGTATTATCATTCGCAATAGTTGCCCTACTCTTGATACGCATTAATTACTTACTCAGTGACTTATTCACCCTATTAACAACCTTGGTCCTACTCCTACTGGGAAACTACATAGTCATACCTAAGCAAGCACCCATAAAGTATCAGCGATTGCATATACTCACGTATGTTGTGACTATTTCGATAATATTGTTAATAATCATTGTAATTATCGCGGTATGGTGACCGTCCCACGGTCTCCGTAGGCCCTAGGGATTTCACAGGAAGAAGAGCCACTACGTTAATAGCATTCCCAAGTTAACCCCTCAGGGCGTTAAGAAGGCTATTCGCTTAACGAGGCTTTGTATGGCCTTTAAAGCCGCCATTGTTGGTGTGGGTTATGGCAATACTATGCCCATCCACTATCACTTAATAGGCACCTCCCTCCTCCATTATTAATGATACATCCCTGACCCCACCTTATTTTGTCTCTTCCCTACCTTTAGCACGTTGCTTCTTGGGTAAATGCAATTCCTTAATTACGCATTTTCACCTAAGTTAAATTGATTGAACTCTCATCAAAGCCTTTAAGAGGCGGAGCAAGGAGAGATTTCGTAAACACTATTAGGCATGGACTTTTAGGAAAAGCCAAAATGGAATCTGCCACCCACTTACCCACGGGCGACCACGCACCTTAACGACAGTTCTAGGCACCCCTTAATTTCGCCATGGCCCACGCAAACTATTCCTTACCTCGTTGGGTTAACTTGGCGTTATGACCAGCATTAATTACGTATACACCCATCCTCACACAATCAACCTCAATTAACGATTTACCCTCGACCTAACCTTCACATTTACCAACCGAATAGCCATCAATGCCCTCCTAAACAAAGAAAGATCCACGCCGTAGATCATTGACTTAAGCCCTCCTAACTAGGTGATCGAGACTCCCAAGACCATGACCTCACCAACACACATTGTGTAGGTTACCGTGCATTAATAAAAACATGGCATGTACGGTAACATGCGCGGTTTGGGGGGTGCATACCTCATGGGGTTGTGCGTGATTTAAAATTGCACTGTGTGTATGGTTTCGTGCACACTCACCGTTTTACAATGCATAAAACACCATTAGAACAGGCTCGGTTTTGGGGAGCTGAAATTCCGTGGGAACAACAATTCAATTCCACTTAAACACCGCGAGAACAAACACGAGCCACAGCAATTAAGAGCAGAAAGACGTTCCAACGGCACCAAAACACCAAGAAGAAAAAACTTAAAAAGACCCAAATAAACCAATGCACCGCGGAAGATTTCAATAGAATATTGAAAGAAGTACTGGAATGTACCAATTAGGTTTGGCGCTGTGAATTGTAGGTTAAATGTCGATGGAGGATTTCAATAGAATATTGAAAGTATGTATTCATCCGTCGTTATCAACCTTCGCATGATTGCAGACCGAAGATTTCAATAGAATATTGAAAGTGCACAAATAAATTAATTGGGAGCCCAGTCACGAAGTTCCTACCAATGAAGATTTCAATAGAATATTGAAAGTTCCATGGCTTCTTCCATGAATAGCCAAAGCTCATTAATTGGAAGATTTCAATAGAATATTGAAAGCTCCTTCTTCATCCTCAACGTCCTGTCCCACACGTATATTGCGTCCCTGAAGATTTCAATAGAATATTGAAAGATTACATATTAATATGCGTCGTGCCTCGTACATTAAATTTATGAGAAGATTTCAATAGAATATTGAAAGTCCAGTGTAGCGCTTGCCCTGTTAACTGGCACTGGAACGCCTAAGAAGAATTCAATAGAATATTGAAAGAAAGACCTTAATCATGAAGTTATAGTGAAAGTCTGGGTGTAACCTTCGGTCGTCCCGGGGTTTATTAGGTAGCAAAGACTTATCAACTATTGGGTATTTACTTTACTTTGTGAGATATGTCATTGGTGCTGTCACCAACCATTACGGAATTCCTTAGGAAGTTGGCTGGTGATAGGGATGTTGAGGAGTTCATAGCTGAATTAATCGCTGAACGATTAGACCCTCCGCGCAGAATTGAACTGTACTTAAAACTTCATGGAGACTACCTTAGGGCCGCCGAGGAGCTTTATGCCAAGGGCGACCTGGCGCAGGCTAGTGAGAAGTACTGGGGCGCCGTGACGGCACTACTCAATGTCATCGCCGAGATGAGGGTTGGGGACACTACATCCATAGGGACTATGATGAGATAATTGATGGGTTGTATGAGGAGATTGGCGATAGGTCTATCATCCTTAACTTCAGCGTTGCCGAGAGGTTGCATGCCAATTTTTACCATAACTTCATGGACAGGAAAGCATTTGAAGCCCATAGACAGGTGGTTTTGGGATTAATAGAGAAACTGAAAGAATTAATAAGAACAAAATGAACAGTTATTCAATGATCAGTAATGAACTTGCATCATTAGGGTAGGAATCAATACGCTTTTTAATTCCCCCTTTATGCACCTTCACTGTCTTGGGATGAGCTCCCTAATCTCATCAATTATTTCCCTAACCTTATCCAGCTTCCTCCTAACGAAATCCTCATCGTACAATCCATCATAGAAGCAATCAATATGAAGAAACTTCTCCTTAGCCGCATATCTATCTCTCAGGTAATCCAAACCAAGCCTACTCAGTGTATCCCTCCTCTCCCTATAAGTCCTGGCATCAATACCCCTAGCCCTAAGCAGTGCCTCAACGGCCTTACTAACGGCTAGCCACCCCTTCTCGGCCGTATCTCTAAGTAGTATTGGGTCCCCTGACTTGGCATACTCATTCAATTCAGCAACGGCTGTCTCCAGCGCTCTGATGGCATCATTTAATGATTTACTCATAACATGCCAAAGGCGGTAATGATTAATTTAAGCATTTATGTTCAAGTATGCCTTCGTTTATTAATCTAATGGCATCCTCCTTATGGTCGTCAAAGGAGGTTTTGTTTAGAAAGTTATGGTGAAAGGAATGTAAGGTCTTAACACTGACTAAAGAATTGAAGTTTGTTAAATTTAGATTTTGTATAAAACTGAAAAATATTTAGTTATTTTAAATTTAAAGTGTTCGTGGTGCTACGCCGCTGGTATAGACACCATACCCAGCATGGCTAGTACGAGTAAAATCAATATTATAAGTGATATAATCGATTGCAGTAATAGTCTCCTCCTGAAGAGCCAGATCGTGGCTGGTATCAGTCCTGCAATCACGGCAAAACCTACAATGGCAATGGCGGTCCTTTCTGCAACAATAAGTGTTTTGGGCGCCCCAATATAGCACGTCTTCATGGCAGCTACCTTAGCCCCTGAGACTAATTTATTAAGCTGGCAAGTCACGGCATTAGTATTCGTTAATGTGAGGGCTATGAAGACCCCAGTAAGGGCTATTATCCCTATGATCGCTAACCAATAGGCGGTTATTCCATAGGACTTAGCCTCTGGTGGTGCCTCAGTGGACCTATGTATTTTATACATGAGCATCATGCCGACCACCCCATGAGAATGGGTATTGATTGTTGAAACAGTCTTGCACTTGTTACCAACATGACTGCGATTATTACCCACCTAATAATCGGTATCTTAGCCTTGGGCATGACCCTAACCCCTATTTCTGTACCTAGAACCATGCCGACAACACAAGGAACTAGGAATGGAAATACCAAGGCCCCACTATTAATATACACCCATAAAGCGCCCGTATCACCAATCGCTATCAATACTTTACTTGTTGCTGCGGCAACCTTTAAAGGCAGGTACATCACTAAGTTGTATACTGGTACAATGGCCCAACCAGCCCCGACACCGAACATGCCTGACACCAAGCCTACACCTATGAAGCATAGTAATCCCCACACGGTATTAGCGGCTCTGTACGTTATTACGGTCTTTAATGATTCTTCGTAATATCGAGCATTTACTAATTGAAAGATTTCTGCTATTTTATCATTTTTATTAGTAGGATTAGGAATATCCACCTGCTTTCCCTTCCATAGGAATAAGCCAATAATGAATAACATTAGGATTGCTAAACCAAGTCTAATCACGGCGGCTCCTACATTGCCAAAGGACCTTGTGATTTCAAGACCTAATACTGCACCGACTATTGCGGATATCGTGTATGGTATCGCCGTAAGAATTATAGCGTTAAAATTAGCAAGTCCCTTACCCAAGTATTGTCTTGACGCGATTAAAGAACCAACAGTAGCTATTGCAAGTCCTGTCGTTCTTATAACATCCGTATTAATAGATGTGAATGCCATCATTATTGGTGTGAATATCACCGCACCACCAACACCAGTTAGGGCAGCTAGAAAACCTATAATAATACATATGCCAAACATTATAATACAGAGCATGATGAAATTCCACTGCATAACAGATGCCCCTATGTAAAGTAAAGTCCCAATGAGCAACGGATATATGCTTAACATAATTCCATCACCTAGCCAATTACGTTACGTATCACCTTATAAACTTTATTCTATATGATGTTCGTAAAATAAGATATCTTTATTAATATATTATCAATATTATAGAATAAAATTCTAGAAAGAACAATAGAACAGTTCTTATATATTTACAGGAATCCACTCATTTAGTTGAGTTAGTAATTATGAATACCATATTGTAGGATTTAATAACTGTACTTACTCCATTAATATATTCACCTGTCCAATAACCCGCGTGCATCCACTGTAAATTACTCGGTGCGGCCCATGAGTTTCCTTTTAATAGCCATAACGACAATGTTGCATTTAAATAGTCAAACTGAACACCCTGATAATTACTTATGCCTACCAGCGTCACGTCAGCAAGCCCGAATCTTTTCATATAAACCTTTATCGTAGAAATTTCAGTATTATTAAAGTAAAGAGTTAATGTTTCATTGCTTGGTAAATAAATTATGGTTAATGTGCCACACATTGGATAGCGCAGCTCCTGCCTTACACTAACTTCATTACATGTTATCGTTCCATTGAACTTTAACACACACCATAGAGGCTCTACTACATTCTCATTGTTATAAGAGGTGATGAGAAGTACATCTTGCACCCAATACCAACTTCCATTCATCGCCTTAAGCCAAGCATTTAACTGTATACTATAACCGGGTATTAAGGCTAAGCCTTTGCTTTTATGATCATTGTAATTATTTGTTATGGGGGATAACGGAATTCCCAAGGCTGGCTCGGCCTTATAAACACAAAAGTATGCCTTAATACCCGTATAATTTGTACCACGCGGTATTATCACCCCAACCCCAGGATTCGTTGGGTTAGTTTTATTGATTGCGATCCACGTAATTGATCCATTAATATATTCTACAATACATAAACCACTTTGGCAATAATACTGAATTAAGCTGAAGTTATTAATATATTTAATGAAATTAATGTTGTTTCTTAAATACGCTACAAGCAAATTAGGGCCTATGAATAGCACGATGAATATCAAAGCTAATCCTAAAATTAATAATAGTGAGGACTGCATTACTAACTATAATATTTAAAAAGTACTATATAAATTTATATTTAGTTTCAGACTCACATACTAATCGATATTAATCCAAGCGCTGATAGTATTAATACTATCATTATCAATGATGCGATTAGCGCAAAGTTCGTTTTTCTTCCTGTATACAGCATTATAACGGTCGCGAGAATCCCCATTATGGCCGCTATGCCAAAGAGTAAAAATCCAATGTCTTGAAGTATAATTGCGTATGAACTATTCTGTGCATGGGATATTATATTCATTATCCTAATACCATTCTGCATACATAATTGTATAACATTTGGCGCCTCACCGCTTAACATCCTATTTATTATACAGACCGTGCTTCCGTAATATTTCGTTACTGTCAATAAAAGACCCATGAAGGCTATTATGACACCCACAATTGCTATCCAAAAGGCAATTTTACCGTAAGTCCTTGACACAGCAGATAATACTTTATCTGACGCCATATTACATCACCCCCATTATTACGGGCAGGGCCTGTTGAATAAGCCTGGCACTTGCTAAGAGCATTGCGAGGATTACAAACCACCTAATTACTTTGGCCCTTAATTTTGGCATTAACCTTGAGCCTATCTGCGCCCCTATCATACAACCAAGGAGACAGGGTATTACGAATATGGGTATCATCGCCCCATTATTTATGTAAACCCACATGGCGGCTGTATCACCTATGCCTATCACTACTAAGCTGGTGGCTGTAGCTACCTTAAGTGGTACGTACATTAATAAATTATATACTGGTACTATAGCCCAACCAGCGCCCAAACCAAACATACCAGAGACGAGGCCAATCCCCATAAAGCATAGTAACCCCCACATGGTGTTTATGACTCTGTATTCTACTGTACGGCCTAATGAAATTTCATAATAGCTGGAATTAAGTTCAAATGCATTGGCTAATTTATCATACTTATCTTCCGGCGGTATGGGGTATTCCGTTCTTCGACCTTTAGTGATCATAAGTATTACAATGAATAGTACCAATACTCCCAGGGCAAGCCTAATTAAGGCCTTGCCAAAGTTACCCATAACCGCGGTAATATGAAGACCAATGAGTGACCCGATAATTGCGAAGATAGTATATGGAAGGGATGAAAAAAGAGCCAAGTTGAAATTAGCAATGCCCTTACCTAAATAGGGTCTTGCTGACATGAGAGAGCTCATGGTGGCTATTGCGAGACCTGTTGCACGTACTATGTCTGGGTTTATGGTTGTGAATGCCATCATTATTGGTGTAAAAAGAACGCCACCACCAACACCGGCCAGTGCCGCAACAAATCCTATTAATATGCATATTAAAAAGATTATTATCAAAAATATAATTGGAGAATTAAATAATACAAATATATTACCTAATGAACCGCCAATCACATCTATGTATATGGACATGGTCGTAATTCTAATTGTTTAGATGTTAATAAACTTTGTTCTCCAGATTTCCTTAAAATAAAAATAATTTATTAATTACTATAAAATAATAATTAAATAATTTCATAAAATAGAATTCATAATTAATTAATATTATTCAGCAATATTATCATCACATATATACTGCTCATTTCTAGTCAGTTATATGCTTTCTCATGATTATCAATATTACCAGCGCTATTATTAATACTGAGAATGCTATTATATGCCTAATCATCATTGGTACAATAAGGATGTGGCCTCTATTTAGTCCTGAAAGTAACATTCTAACTGAAAGGTAGGAGAACACCGAGAGTAATACGATTTTTATTGACGATGAGCGCACGCGAGGTAGTAAGTACGATGCTAAATATGCGCCTGGTGCTATGCCGAGTACGGATGCCATGGCTAGGTACGGCTGTATATATCCAAAGGCCCAGTAGAGCGATCCACTGGTCGCCGCTGTTACACCTACTATTAGATTGCTTGTTGCCGTGGCCACCTTTAGCGGTAAACCAATTACGTTATATAGTGCAAGTATGTTTATGGGGCCGCCACCTATGCCCAATAGGCCTGACATTAATCCTCCAAAGAACATTATAGGTATTGACTTGATGAAGTCTCCTCTATAAATTGTATAGTTAACATATGTTTTGAGGGTAGCATCAAAGAAGGCGTCGTTTAATATTACGTGGTCAATGTCTCCTTGTCCTGTAAGTATTGGAGTAATTGTGTATTTTTCCTTTCTTTTTAATGAAAGTACCATTGTTAAGATCATGATGAAGCTGAATACTAGGTACAATATCCAGTTAAATCCTCTGCTTATTAAGTGATAGGCCATTAATGATCCTACAATAGCGCCAAAGGTTGCTATTGGGCATAGAAACAGCATCACCTTAATGTTAGGGAGTTTCATGTTTAGATACCTATACCCACTCATTAAGGATGTTGCCAATGCAGACACAAGGCTAATACCAGCGGCATACTGTATTGGCAAATTCTCAAATATTGACGTTAATAATGGCGTTAATACGACGGCACCACCAAGACCCAAAAGACCCCCTATTAAACCAGCCACAAAACCACATACTAGGATTATTAGGAACGTTATTACGAATTCTGTTATGAATAGCATGTACGTCACCTATGCAGTATGAAGATGGGTAATACGAATATGGCTATCATTAAATTCACGAAGGTTATTAAAGCCAGTACCGTATATAGGATGTCCCTTTCCAGTAAGAACCTCACTAGGTTCAGCAGAACCATTGCTATAGGAATGGCTATCAAGATCATCAACCCAAACATCATTAAACTTAATCCACCCAGCCTTAGTACGCCATCAAGTACGTACATCACGGTAATCTCGCGTGTATTTACTGCACTTGAAGGATCCAGAATCTTATTAAGCGATATATGAAGACCGACACTTCCACCATGTAGGAAAAGCATTATTAAGCCTAATATCAGGAATGCTATGCTTAGGAATACTCCGTACTTAAGTAAATTACTTATTATATTTGTGAATTTTTGTTCAATTGCGCTTGGGCTTTCAGGTCGGGCTTGGTATATGGCTACTGACGTATCCTGGGTTCCCCCATACTTATGTGTGAATATGATATAGAGAGAAATTATTATTACCGATGCGAATATTGCCGCTATGATGGTTCTCTCAAGCGATGTTATTGGTAGTATGCCCTCCCTACCGAGGCCCCTAAGGACCATCCTAAAGCCCAGGTAAGCCAGTATCGCGACGAAGACCCACCTAACCTGCCTATTAGTCACGTACATGAGCATCCTAGTGCCAATCCTCGAGCCAAGCAATACGCCAATTGCCGTGCATGCGGCGATGAATGGGCTTATGTAACCAAAGAACCAGTAAAGCGAGCCGCTTGTCGCCGCTGTTACCCCTATCATGAAGTTGCTTGTTGTTGTGCTTACCTTCATGGGTAGGTTCATTCCCCAGTCCATGGCTAGGACCTTGAGCGCACCACTACCAATACCCAACAAACCACTAATAAAACCAGCAAAAAACATAATCAACCAACCAAGCCACCAACGAACACCCCAGTACCTGTACCAAATCTTCAGCGCCGGGTCGTAACACACACCATAGAGTCTAAACACCCTCGTTGTCCAGTCAGGATTCCTCGGCGGCGGTAACTCACAGGTACTTCTTTGCATCGTGGGAACTATCGACGCTAGGAGTACCAAACCAAATACTATGTATATTATCCAGGTGAGGTGATTTGCATATATGTAATTTGCCATTAGCGAGCCTATTATCGCGCCCGTTGTCGTTGCCGTTACTAAGCTAATGCCAATCCTATCATTGGCTAATCTCTTCTTAACGTAAACACTGGCTGAGCCGGCTGATGTGGATATTGTGGATATTAATGCTGAACCTGTGGCGTATATTATCGGTACGCTCAGAAATAATGTTAGTACCGGCGTTAGAACAACACCACCACCAAGCCCAGCCAGGGCACCGAGTAAACCAGCCACAATGCCAGCTAATATAAACTCCAGCATCCTGAATAAATCAAATACGAGGCTCATCATCAGTCAAAAACTTGACTTTACGATATATAAATATTATTACACAACCTTGTACGTTAAACGGGAAATAATTTAATAATTGTCCTGAAAATTATTGAATAATTTAATAATAATTGAATGTATTGATTAATAAATATTCATAAATAATTAGTAATTAAGAGAATTGAATATAAATATGAACAGCTATTTTTAGTTCTATGTAATGTATTTAGATCATTACCTGGAGATGCCAAATCTTCCAAGCATTGGTTTTGCCCTATCATTAATTGCGAAATTACTGAATAGGCAGTAGAGCGTTATTGCCGTGAATTCCTGCCAGGTTATTGATGTAATAAACGTTCTCATGGCCCAGGTAATTCCGTCAATGCTATGAGTGCAACCACGATCATATCAATTACGGACGCTATTGTCAGCCATTTACCCGGTCTTGAAGCCTAGAATGGATTCCCTCTAACGATGAATGGTGTAAGTATGCCCATGTACATCATTACCGTGAAGTGATAAGTATGTGGCACATGTATATTGTTTACGTGGAAGTAATTCAGGGCTAAGAACAATAAGCTAAACATCCTGACAACCGTGAATACCTTAAGCCCAACGCAGAGCTTCACGAGCTTAGTCACATCCCACCTCTGGTGTTGGTGACCCCTTGGCATTGTCTGTGGATAGGGCTATCGTGACGAAGCCCACTAGAAACAGGAAGGGGTTATGTCGAGGGTCAAGACCGCATATGTTGTGTTAAAATAATGCTGATATTAGGAACGCCAGGGCCGTGAATACGGCTATCTCAAAGGTCTTAGTAACCTTATTCAATATTTACGTAACGTGGATATACCAATCCTAACAAGCTACGCAATGCCCACCAGACTCTTCACAGTTGGCACAAAAGTCTCGCCCATCACGCCAGCTACCTACTTAGTTGTCTGAGGGCTCTTAATGCTGAAATACTTATCCTTTAGGTAAACCTCGGCAAATGTATCAACTTAACCTGACTATCGTATTAACTAACCACACATCCTTAAGGAGACCCAGGTAGTAATAATCCACATTAGCCTCAATCACCACTAAATATTCACCTGTAGACAATCTCCTGAGTACCTCATTGACTACAAAGTACTGGGTGTATGATGGTCTCCTTGATTCATTATTAAGAACCCAACTTCTCAGTCCATCGTAGAAATCGGTAATTACCGCAACCACGTGTTTTGATAATTCATTCAGCGCCTTATCAACCTCCTTATCATCCCTGAATTCATCCCTGAATAACTTAATCACGGCACTATTGTTCATCACCTCATCGTACGCCCAAGCGACGTGGTCAAGCACATGCCTACACACGAAGTAATTATTGAAGAACCTTAATGTCCTTATCACTAAATTAATGTAATTAATAATCAATTGCTCCTTATTCCTAACCTTACCCACCCTCCTGCCAAGGGTTAATGGGCCGCCCTCATGCGTATTTAGGTAATCCTTTATGCGCGTTACTGAGGGGCCTATCAGTGCCAGGTCAATTATGTACGCACTAGGAATTATTACGCCTCTCTCTATCTTAATTAACTGATCCGTTGGGACCAGGTGTATCTTAACGAAAACATCAGCCTTCTCTCTAATCAATGAGTTAGGTTCAAATAGCCTAACCTTAGTTATTGCATTCTCAATAATACTATTTACTACGCTGGCATCACCCACAATAATACATATGTAAAGTTCTTTATTAATGCTATTCCACAATTTACGTGAAGCATAAGGTAATGGGTCGAGCTAGTATAGGCCTACATAAGTACAGTCGTCACTTACCCTCAATAATATGAGTATTAAGTTATTAATATCTCTAAGGATTTCTTCAGGTATATTATGATTTACATACATTTGATTTCCCATTGAATAATTAAGTAAGTTGCAGGCAACTAAATTAAATAATTCATTTAATACCTTTATAACGGCTCTTTCCTTAATTCCATGATTAATCAATTTATTAATAAAGTTATTATTAGTTATCTTATCGTAGGCCCATATTAAGTAATTAAGTACATCGCCACAAATGAGGTATTCACAAAACATCATTAATAGCCTTAAACTCATGATTAAAGTAGGTACTTAGTAATGTTAGGTGTTCTTTCCTTACCCGTAATTTACATGGTTTACCATCACTTAATATCAGCAATGCCCCCTTAATGATTAATTTACCTTCGGTATTAATCTTAATTTTAATGGCGTTATTATTAAAATCAACAAATGCATTAATTGGTACTATATGAGCCTTAATAAATAATTCAGCATTCTCTTTAACCCTGCTATTTAGACTATACACCTTAACCAGGTCTATGGCGTCCTTAACAAGTTCATTAAGTTCATTGGGCAGATTAAGATCTATGCATTGTTTAACCATTATTGTTTAGTCTCATAATTGCGAGATTTAAAATTAATTCCACGTGAAATAAGCATTTTTAATTTGACCATTGAGAAACCCTAGATGATACCTGGAATTAGTATTGACATTGTACATTTAATGATTCTAAAATTAATACTTCATGCCATTCATGATAATATGAAAGATGCTGCGCCAAACCCATTATGGTTGTCGTTAGCTGGGCACATTAGTAAGGCCACATTTTACAGGAAGGTCTCTGAGCTGGAGACTATGGGATTACTTGAGAGGATCAGTAGGAATAAGTACTTAATAAGCGTTAGCGGTTACTTAACGCTTCTTTTTGCGTATTTCATGCATATTGGCGACATAGACCAGGATACCGCCCAAGCTGCGATTAACGCCATTAGGGGTAATTGGGGTTTAGTGGGATTTAGTGATTATGAGATTGAGAGTTACGTAAAGTTGCTCTACCTGAGCAGTAAGGGGAGACTTAGTAGTGAGTTAGTGGCGCTTTATCAGGAGTATCCCAGGAACGTTTTCTTCATATTACCCGGCGATCTTAAGATGGTAACTGTGAATTCATTATATAAGGAGTTGGTTAATGAGTATGGGGATCCGAATATTGTTAATAATGCTAGGAGGGTTATTGCCAAGGCATTGATTGAGTACTTCCCCACCACGGTCATAAATGGATGTAGGGCTGTGACATTCATGAGCAATGGCGAAGCTAAGGTATTAGCTATGCAGTGTAATAACGATTTCATACTTAATTAAGTCTGTCGTTTAGCAATCTTCTAATGATCTTACCAATCACATCATATGTGTCTGGATGAATGTGAAGGTAATGAGCATATGCATTGTTTATTTGGAACCCATCAAATCCGTTTACTCCTGCACCCCTTTCATACTTAATGGTGAAGTCGTAATTTCCATGCAGAACTAATGAGGAGTAATGGAATTCATGGCCCATTATTACAGTACCAACATCACCGATAATGGAGTTCCTGATTACCCTGGCCCTTGCGTAGCCGTACCAGACGGGCCTTTTATGCATTATCGTTATAGCGTCTATGGCACCCACCATTTCATACTCCTCATTATTGTAGACTATCGAGTTCGTCAGGTACATTAAACCACCGCACTCAGCATATAGGTACTTCCCTGAATCTATGAATCTACGCACATCAGCCCTAAGCGCCCTATTCCTCTCAAGGTATTCCCCATAAACCTCGGGGAAACCACCACCAATTAGCAATAAGTCTATATCGCCAAGTCCCTGATCAACCTCTGGGTCGATAAACTTAATATTACTCGTGAAGGACTGTATCCGCTCTATCGTCTCTGGATAATAGAACGTGAACGCCCTCCCACCCAGTATGCCCACCCTCAATTCACTACTAACAACCTTAAATGACTCAGGACCTACGTTATCCCTCACATCAAGAGGCTCTGAGTATTCCTTAGCCACCTTAATGACCTTATTAACATCTATGAAACTCGACGCCTCATTAAATACGTTAATCAGGCGCTGCTTATTGATCTCCTCAGCATGTATCAAACCCAGGTGCCTGTACTGCATTATATCCTCAAGGTCATCACTCCTTGGTATATAACCAAGGAATTCCAAGCCCTCACTCTCCACAGCAATCCTCAACTTATCAACCTGTCTCTGCGTAGTATTAGTAATTATGGCACCCACGATCTTCACCTCACGATCAAAATCCCTCAACCCCCTAATTATTGCCCTCACGGTCCTATTAATCCTCTCCCCATTAATGACTAGTACGACTGGTGCCCTGAGCAACTTAGCTATTTGGGCGGTGCTACCCGCCTCACTTATACCGTCAACACTGTCGTAAAGCCCCGAGACACCCTCAATAATTGCGATGTCAGAATTCAGGGAATACCTATAGAACCTTGTTACTACCTTATCACCCATCAGCATGTAGTCCAGGTTCCTACTCGGTGCATTCACAATTACTGAGTGGTAACTCGGATCTATATAGTCAGGGCCAACCTTAAATAGGGATACCCTAAACCCCGCCTTAATTAAAGCGTAAGCCAGCGCCAGTGTTACTGTGGTCTTACCATTCTTACCCTTATACGAAGACACAACGAGCCTAGGCACTGTCGTCTCCATACCTATCACGCCTTACTATGAAGATGAGTGATGGAGCCTTCACATCATCAATGTTAGAGCTATTATTAAGTCTATGAAACTCCTCGTCTGGGTACGTAACCCTACTAACTATTAAAATCTCGTGATCATCATTTAATTTACTAATTAGCTCCTTAATCATCCTCGTGCCCATGAAGACTACCTTAACGTCGGCCTTAACATCATAGTCAATGTCCGGATACGCCATTAATGCAACCACACCCTTTAACTCAATCATGTACTTAGCTGCGGCTGCCGTAAAACTACTGACCCCCGGCACTATTTCGCAGGGAACGCCATTACGTAGGGCCTCCCTACAAATCTCAATACCCCTACCAAATATTACTGGGTCACCATTCTTGAGGAAGACTACGTTAAGCCCTTTCCTGGCTAATTCTATCGCCTTAATTACATACTCCCTGTGCGCATCGCCTCTCACGTGTCCCATGAATACCTTCCTGGCATTTGGTGCGTATGTGTTTATTATCTCCTCATTAACCAATGAGCCGTAAAATACAACGTCAGCCTTACTTAAGATCTTAATAGCCTTCACGGTAATAAGCTCGGGATCCCAAGGACCAGCACCAACAACGTAAATTGGGATAATAATCACCCATTACTTAACTTAGTTAGTTTATGGTAATTAAATAATGGTTATTACACATAGCATGTAAAATTTCAGGCTATTCTAAAATACTACTGTTGTTCCTTAGTTTTTTAATTTCATGTAATAAAACACAATCATGGTAGTTAACTGAGAATTGCATACCTATGCATGACTTCCCACAAAGCGTGCACATGTAAACATAGGCATTACCATCAAGGCCTATGCTAATCACGAATTTATCATTACCAATTAGGATTGATGATTTCGTAATTATACCACCATCAATAATCAGCCTACTAATTAAATAATGCATTGCCATGTTAATCACATCGTTAAGTAAGTCGTACCTAACTAATGACTTTAATTGATCCCTATGCTCAAGTATCATCATCATGACCGTCTTAGGGTCATCAATCATCCTCATGATGCCACTATCAATGCTCATTAGTGCAGGTAAAACACTTATTATTTTCATGATCCTTTGGCAACAATAGCTCCTTAGGTGCCATTTTTGGCATAGTTTGCTAAAGATAATGCTTTCATCATCAACGCAATTAAGCGCTAAGCACACGAGTAAACCCTTAACTGTTGATACATATATACCCCTTTCACTATTGGTATCACTAATATTCAACGGCCTTATTAATCCATACTGAAGCATCCTCTTAGCCTTCTTATACACTGTTGAGATGGCAAACCTCGTATTCTTAGAAATCCTGTATAATGTTATTGGTTCATTATAAATAATATAAGCCAATAATTCCCTGGTGGTATCGTCAATGTCCATCTCAGTCAAGAGCCGTTGTCGTAATAATCGAATAGTAATGCCATGATCATTAATTGCGGATTTACTCATTAACATAGCATTCATCAGCTATGTATATATTCAGTTGAATAAATATTGTTTGATTAGTGCATAAAGTGCATTGAGTAACATCCCTTATAAATAAATGTATTTATCTAATGATTCTCCTTGGTACTTAGTATGCATGTCATTACGTCTATAGTAACATTAACATTATCACTAAATGAATTGTTCACCTCAACTAAGTAAATACCTGGGTCAAACCTTTGGGACCACACCACATTATTCACGTCAAAGTAACCAACGAGTATTACATCCTCTGCGTAGTACGCATTGTCACTTATGGGTTCACCAACCCTCTTTATTAATAGGGTTACGTTACCCAATAGCGTTGTTACAGTAATTAGTGAAATGCCTATGAAGTCCCTGGGTATCATTATTGGGCAGTAAATAGACTCATGCCTACGTAATTGAAACCCAACTAACCTACATGAGCTAACCATTGATAGGAATTGCCTAATATTCTCCATACTCAATGTAGCGAATGGAACCTCAGAAAGGACTTGGGCAATTAACTTAGCAATTTCCCTGGCTTGACTTAATGGTACATGCCTCCTCCTTAACTCATTTATACACATCCTCACCTTATCAATCTGCTCATTAGTAACATTAATACCTCGACTCCTAAACTCATCCCTTAATGTCCTAATAACCTCCTCCTCGTAATTACGAAACATGATTAAGACCTCAATGAAGAAATATCTCTAGGATTTTAATAAAACCAAGACATTACTCCTCACTTCTCTTCGGGCAATGTGGGCGGTGGTAAGTACTCCTCCTCCTTGGCAGCTAACTCCTTAATCTTGCTAAGCCTCTCCGGCTTCAATATCTCATCAAAGACCTCCCTACCAATACTCCTTAATTGGGCAATAACCTCAAAGAGCTCCCTCTTAAAGGCCACCGGCGTTTCCTCAATGAAGCCCCTGGCATCAATCCTAGCCCTTGGAAACTCCTTTAGGATCCTCTGGGCAACGTCGTCAGGAACCTCAAGCTCAATTACCTTAAGGTAACCGCCATATAGATCCTTAATAAACTTCTCCAATGGAGTACCTCTTATCCTCTCGAGTCTCGTCTTATCTAGTATTACGGAGATCTTGTAGGGCATGCTCATCACCTCTTTAACGGCACCTCCATTGGTGGTACATCAACCTCAAGCTCCCTCTCTTTTAACTCGAGGTACTTCTTATTAACGAATGGGTAGCCATAGACCCTCCACCACCTGACAATGACCCTATAGACCTCAGGCCTAAAGATTATTGGCGGTGGCTCTATGCCCTCGGCTATCAACCCCCTAATGAAGCTACCACTAAATCTCTGGGCTACATCTGTATGGGCGCACGTGTCGCTATAGGCTATTTCACCGCACTTCGGGCAGTACCAAAACTCCTTAATGTTAACAGGCCTTATCTTAAGGCCTTTATCTAGGTCATAAGGCGGGGCATTAAGGCCATAACTAGGTAGGCCCCTCTCCCAGAGTATTTGCGTTGCATATGGATCATAATAGTCGCCCACGGCAGCGTGATCCCTACCAAACATGTGGTGTGTACAACCCATGTTCTGCCTAATGATGCCGTGCAGTAACGACTCGAGTGGGTTACCATACCTCATGTCCCACAGCGTGAAGGTGACCATGTGCCTCTTCGGGCTTATGTAGCCGTACTTATTCAATGCCTCGTGACCCTCGAGGATTGCCTCATCGACGAAGTCCCCAAGCCTCTTTGCACCGATTATGGCGTTGACGAGTATTCCATGGCACGGCTCAATATCACCCAGGTATGCCGCATTCTTCATTAGGTGCTCATGACCGGTGTGCGGCACATTCCTAGTCTGGTGGGCGATCACCGTCCTCCAGCCCCTCCTTTGAATCTCCTCGCGGGATTTAGCCGGTGGGTACCAGAACCTATTGTATGGCTCCTTAAACACCGGCTCGTTAATCACGTACACCTTACCTGCCAACGCTGTGCCAGTCATACTTCTATATATCAACCAGCCAGGGTGCTTCTCATCAAACCTCTTCTTAACAACCTCTGGATTCCTCTCCGGCGTTCCAAACGTCCTATCGGCCAAGTCCTTGGGATCGAACCTCCAAATCTCCTCAACATCAAGTATTGCAAACGGTTGTCCCTTGAGCCTAAGCAATAACCTATCGCCCTCCTTAATACCAAGCTTCCTCAGGTCATCCTCACTGATGTCAAATATTATTGGGAATGGGAATAACCAACCATCGAGGAGTCTCCTCTCCTTAAGTACATTCTCAACCTCATTCCTAGTCATGAACCTATCCAGCGGGCTGAAGAAGCCATAGGCGATGGACATGATCTCCCTATACACATTCCTAATGGGTAAGCCGCTAATCGGATCCCTGGTTGCCCTTATGTCGTATGGTATTGCGCCGGCGGCCATGTTAATGACCTTATCCCTATCCCTAATCACCGCATCCACAAGCTTCCCTCCGTGTGGGGGTGGCATGTAGACCTTAAGACTCATGTGGACCACCTCATGGGAACTCTATTATGTGTATCACGGGCACCTTCCATAACTCCCACTGACCGGTTTTCGCATCATACCTTGAATTGACGAATACGTGCCAATTCTCATCATCCAGTGCCGGGTAATCCGCCCTAACGTAATAGCCAGGCCACCTAGTCTCCTTCCTAAACAGCATGTGCCTAACCACGGCCTCCGCAGTCAATATCCTGTGCCACAGCTCCCAAACTCTCATTAATTCATGCCAGTCCTGGGCAGCTGCGTAATTCATGAAGTCCTCCTTAAGGAACTGCAGTAGTTCCAGCGCCCTGTTGAGCATCCACTCGTTGGTCACGTACATTGTTGACCAACCACCGGCGTACTCATCCATGATCTTCTGAAGCCTGAACAGGCCCTGCTTCCAGTACATCTTAGTTGGGTCTATTGGATGCATGTAGCTCGGCCCAGTGACAACGTTATACCTACCCTTCTGGTAACGCTCCAGTGGCTCCATTATCTTGGCTATTAACGAATCAACCTGAGCTCTATCCACCTCAACCTTCTCATCGCTGTGATCCATCACGTATAGTACGGCGGACTTACCCGCCAACCTACCCTCAGTGAATGAACCACTACTGAACTTGTGCGGATTGGCGCCGCAGGCATCACCTGCACAGAATAAACCATCTAGGGTGGTCATCCTATTATAGCCCCAGAAGTACTGGTACCTCCTGTCGTCTGGCAAGCCCTCAATCTTCTTAGGCGCTAAGTCCTCAGGTCCGCTGGCCCATGCACCGCACTCGGTGGCGTGGCTACCCATCACGTAGGGCTCCGTGGTAATTATCTCATAGGGCCTATCGGCTGGCTCGTGGTTTTGCCCAGCCCATATGACTACCTGGCTTATTGTCATGTCTAGGAAGTCCTCATAGGCTATCGCCTCGCTTTCAGTACCCTTCTTAACCGTCTCATCAGTCCTCATGAGGCTTGGCCCACGGCCAGCCAACCACTCAAGGCGTTGGGCAAATACCCTAAGTGTTGTTGGTGTAATTGGCAAATCAACGTAGTTACCCTTACCGCTATACAGCTTCCTTATCTCATCGACATGGGGCTTCCAGAAGTCCTGCCCATAGGCATTGCTAATCCTCGTCTTAAGCAATAACTGATAAGCACCAACAGGTCCATAGCCATCCTTAAACCTTGGGACTACAAATCTGGCCTCCATCATGGTCATTACGGCGCCGGCCTCGATTAACATGCCGTAGGATGAGGCGGAGGACCATGGTGGGTACCAACTCCTGCCAAGTCCCTCACCCTGAGACCTAGGCCTATATATCTGTGAACCACCACCTGCGGAGAGTATTACCGCCTTTGCCCTGAATACGTAGAATGTCCCATCATTTACGTTAAAGCCTACGGCACCAACGACCCTATTGGGATTACTCGGGCTCTTAAGTAGGTGCGTGACCATTACCCTATTGAATATATTCTCGTCACCAAGGGCCTTCCTGGCTGCCTCAGCTACTATTGGTTTATAGGACTCCCCATGAATCATTATCTGCCACTTACCTTCCCTAACATAGCACCCAGTCTTTGGCTCGGGCCATATTGGTAATCCCCACTCATCAAATAAGTGGACTGTTGAGTCGACATGCCTCGCGTAGTCGTAGACCAAGTCCTCCCTAACAATACCCATTAAGTCACCCCTCACGTACTTAACGTAGTCCTCCACAGTATTCTCCTTGCACTTTAGACCCATGTACGTGTTAATTGCCGATAGCCCCATCGCCACCGCCCCACTCCTGTTTATATTCGCCTTCTCCGCCAGCACAATCCTGCAGTTCCTACACCAATACCTCGTCTCCCAGGCAGCCCCACTACCAGCCATTCCGCCACCAATTATTAGTATGTCCGCATCTACGTACCTAACCCTAACCATGCTCTCACCCCCTCACCTCAGCCTTAACAACCTCTGGAACCTTCGTTCTGGGTAGTTCAACGCCGAGCTTATTACCGCCAAGCTTCTCATGCTCGCAGGATAGGTACGGCGTCCTCAGGAATTCCCTAGGTGGCTCCGGGTATTCCTGCGGTGGCTTTATTGAACCCCAGGGCGTGGTCCTTATTGGAAATACGAAGTACTTAACCGTGCCATTCCTATACCTAATTGTCCAGTAAACCCTGTTAGTCTTCTCATCCCTGTAAACCTCAACGGCACCACCAAGTGGTGTGAAGTCCATGTAGCCCCTTATCTGGACAGCGCCCTGTGGGCAGTGCTTAACGCAGTTGTAGCACTCCCAGCAGGACTCCGGCTCCGCGTTGTATGCCTTCCTACCGAATATGCCGGACTTCGTGAACCTCATTATGTGACTTGGGCATATGTTAACGCAGTCCCCGCATCCCGTGCACTTGGCCGGGATTACATAGGAGGGCATGCCCACCACCTCATGAGTGCTTCTTTGGGTGACTTGGTACGTGGGACTCAAGCGCCCTCTCAGCCAACTCACCACTCCACGGGCCAAGTAGCCTAGGCTCTACGCCCTTCCAGGTCCTATACCTATCGTATAACTGCCATATATACATATAAATCGCATGTCCAAACTTCGTCCAAGGCATTGTGGCGAACATCATGGCCACTAGGAATATGTGGACAGTGAATGCCGTTGCCAATGCGTAGTAATTCAGCGGCATTGTTAATTCAATACCCATTAGGGCAAAGCCACTCAGTGAGACGAAGAAGGCCGTCCAGAGGAAGAAGTCCGTAACCGCAGGTTCACCGACTGGCCTAGTCCCCTGCCACCTGGCGATCATCATGAGTATAAACCCAACAATTATCAAAACACCACCAACGGCGCCGGTGCCTATGACGGCGTATGGACCCATGGGGCCGAGCTTACCACCAGGTATGAAAGCCACGAGACCAGGTACGTCGCTTGGGACCCACTCATCGTAAATGAAGCCCAGGACTGTTGATATTGCCGCAAACACAAAACCCCACCAAACCAATGCATGCGCCACCGCCTTAACCCTGGGCCTCCTTAGGTAAATTGACTGAGTGTGGCATGAGGTCATTGGCGCGCCGTAGAATGGGTATAGAAATGCCGTGATTAAGCCAGCAATAAAGGCGCCTGCGGAGCCCCAATTCCTCGTTGGACCCTTTATCGGCAGTACCCTGCTTAAGTTTGAAAGGGCTAGCACGCCCCTGCCTATCTCAATTGCGAAGCCGATAACCATCTCTATAACTAGCGCTATGGCTCCGTAAATTATCCATAGGTGCGGTATTGGTAGGTATAGTTCGATCATCAACCTCATATTACTTTAGTTAAAAAATTATTTATTCCACATAGATTGTGAAAGCTTATATTATGCATGTAAATTATTATATATAATAATGAATATGAATGAATATAATATTAATTCTTTATTAACACGAATAAATAATTATATTATGCCAATTTTTCTTATAAATATTAGTAATTTTTCTAAGATAAAACATAAATAATGATTATTTTACCAGATTTGATATATCTCTATTTAACTCATTAATTAGCGGGCAATGTTCATCACAGGTTGTGTATGTTAATACGCAATTCTTTTCACATAATCTGCATATATAGACATAAAGCATTTTGCTGTTTCTATAATACCCCACCAGGAATGAGTTGTTGCCAAGTATTATGTCAGGTCTTTTAACGTTGGATGAATTGCTCAATATATTATTAACTAAATAGTAGATTGAGGTATTTTTAATGCTGGTGACTGTTGACTCGTCAATGAGTTTACCGCTTATCGATGAGTTGTTAATTAACGTGCTTAATGCCGTTATCATTAGCGTATCTATATTCTCAATTATTCTCAAACTCTCACCTCTGACTATGTGAGGTAGTATTGTGAGTATTGTTATTAGTTTACCATTATCGTAATTCCTCAGATTCCACCTTGCCTTAAGTCTACTTAGCACTATATCATCGTCAAGGCACTTATATGCTAGGCACGTTAGTAATCCCTTAACTGTGACTTCATAAACGCGCTTGCCATTAAGCCTATCACTTGATTCCCTGGCAAGTATTAGGTTATTCTTTACCATGTACTTAGCCTTCTTATAAATGGATGATATGCTATATGGCGTTTCCCTAGAAACCCTGTATAGTGTAACCGGCCCCTTCATTATTATGTATGCGAGTATGTCGTTCATTACATTATCGTACTCAACATTTACGAGCCTTCTAAGTTCTAACCTCAAACTCTCTGGGACCAGGTTACCATAATTAATGATGGCATCATGCCTCATTGAGTATATACGTATATTCATTTGTTATAAAACCAGTTGCCTAGTGCAAAAATTGCATGGCACATTGATAAAATGTAAATGATTGTTTTTCCAGTGAAAAAGATTAATTATTATTTAAATGAATTCAAACGACTAGTGCCCTATAGACTAGGTCCATGAGTCCTGAATACTTAATTTCCTTTCCATACATCTTATTTAGATGGGGAACAACGTGGCTAAGCTGTGCCTTACATATTGAGCAGGGCCTAACGACCCACTGTGCGCCATGCTTAAGGGCATCTTCATACCAAAGCCTTGCGTATTGAATAGCTAGGGGCAGCATTTCATCAGCCAGCATACCTCCCTGGCCTCCGCAGCACCATGTCTTACCTCTACTGTACTCGGAATCAACCCACTTTTTGACTACGTGGTTCATTATGAATCTTGGTTCTTCTGTTAGGTCTCCACCCCTGGCGTAATAATCAGGGTCTTGGTACATGTACACTATGTCGCCGTTGGCCTCGGGATTAAGCTTAATCCTACCCCTCCTAATGGCATCAACCACAAGATGGAATATGTGGAGTCCCTCAATACCGTATTCCCTCAACCTCGGTATCACGTAATTCTTGAATGCATGCCAGCCATGACCGCACTCGCAGAATACAGCTAACTTAACGCCCAGTTCTCTTGCTGCATTCACGTACATTTCGCCAATATACTTAAGGTGCCTTGGGTCTAGGAACAGGCCGAAGTTCGCCACCTCCAGTAATTTTGTGCTTATTGTGTAGTCCATGCCTATGGCGTGCATGAACAATAGGTGGCCCTTGAGCGTCTCAATGTTCATGAAGAAGTCGGCAGATGATGGGAGTAGTAGGGCGTAGGCTGGCTGGTCAATTTTGACCTTTATTTCGACGCCCTTCTCCTGCTTTATCTCATTTATTACGAACTCAAGTATATTCCTTATAGCGGCTGGAGTTAATGCCATATTATTGCCGGTTCTCTCCATGTTATCTATCGTCGTAACCACGAACCTAGAGGCCATGCCCAATTCATACAGTATTGACCTCACGGTCCTGGTCAATGATGCTTGGTCGACACCGAATGGGCATATGGTGGCGCACTTCCTGCATAATAAGCATTGCCAGTAATATGTGTATAGCATCTCCAGGTAATTCTCATCAATTGCCTTAACGGCATTTACAGCCTTGCCAAGCAGTTTACCGCTTGGTTTTTCGGCCTTAATCACAGCCCTTATTAGTTCTGCCCTGCCCACGGGCGAATTCCTAATATCACCCGTGGTTATGTACGTTGGACAAGCCGTTAAACAAGCACCACAATGAACACAGGTCTCCACAGCCAGCTTAACATTCCTATTACTCTCATACTCCTCAAGCAGTTTCTTCTTGAAGTATGACACCTTGTCAATGCCGACCGGCGGCTTAAACCCTATCCTCGCATTAAGCCTCTCAAGTAGTTTGGCATCGGCCTTATGAGGCTTTATGTTCGATGTATCCCCGAACCTGAACTCAGGTAGTTTATGGGCCATGCTCATCACCCTGGTATTGACTTAACCCTAATCTTAATTGATGGCCTAGCCACCGTGGGCGATATGTATATGAATGAGAATAGGTGCATCATCTTGCCCCACGGGAAGTAGGCTATGAATATCATGGCTAGTATTACGTGGGCTAACGTGATCGGCGGCGCAGCCATAATGTAGCTAATTGCCTTATCCACATTGAATGATGCTAGGTTCCAAATCCAGGGAGCGACTGAATACTCGAAGAATCCAGGCTCAACAGACTCAAGCCATAAAGTTTGTATAAGACCTAATAATATTATTAATAGGAGTAGTGCATCCGCGAAGTAATCATCGAGGTAACTGAGACTTCTCATTGGCAGTTTAACAACGAAGTTGCCAACCTTAACGCTCCTATCAATTAACCTCCTACCAATGAGGATCAACATTCCAACCAATGCCATAACACCGCCTAAGCCACCGATAACCTTAGCCAATAACACATGCATTGTAGGTGAAATGCCCATGGCCCCGAGCTGCGCAGGCGGTATTAATAGGCCGAGGTGGCCCACGAGGGCTATCCAAATACCCCAGTGAAAGAGTACTGAGCCCACGAACAGTGCCGTGTCAGTGCCCGGCAACGTATAGAATAGGAATATCCTCTTGAGTATCTCAATCGTTATTTTACCATAGGAATCATCGTTCACTGTCGCATTAACGTTATAAAGCCCCGTCAATGCCTTCGGCATTAACCACCTGACTAGCCTAAATATTATCCCAACTATGAATATTACAACGGCGATGTACGGTACATACCCAAACACGATTAGGTATGCGTAATTCATCACTGTTCATACTATGGTTGAGCCATAAATAATAAATGCTGTTACACGTATGACGTGAATGACAGAATAAGGCACCATATGGTACATACCGCGGCTTGATGTAGAATAAAGTAATATAAGGAATTAGCACATTATTTCTTAATGAGTATTGGCGATAAGGTCGCTGAGTTAATAAGGAAGGCCCGCGATGCAGGTTTTCTCGAGTTTTACGAAATTAACGAATTAGTAAGAAGCATAATTGAGAGCTCCGGCGAGGTTAATGCAATACTTTACAGGCCTGGTGAGATGCCCATACTCGTGAATGCGGCTAAGGAGGATGATTATGTATCGATTGCACTATTGGATTTGAATCTTGCAGAGGAGATGAGTGCTAAAGACGTGCCGCAACTCATTAATGGGTTTAGGGATCTTGAGGACATAACCACCCGGATAGGCTTTGAACTTTACGGAAACAGGTCAATAGCGCCCTTCCTATACCCATTATACTTAGATGAGACTAGTAGTGTTGTCCTTGTGATCTTGGGCATAAAGTCTGCCGTAAGTAGCCAATTATTTAATGAAAACTTTATTGAGGGATTGATCGAGGATTTAAGATTCAATTCAGATGCATATCTATTCCGCATAATTGACGCACTTAGGGTTTCACCTAATAAGTGAAATAACCTGTAAATTCATTATCTTAAATTACCTCGCTTAATGAAGAGGATTGCCATCATGGGGGGCAACTTCTCCGGAATAGTCGTGGCTAATAAACTCGCCAAGAGACTTAGGTGGTCCGTGGCTAAGGGTGACGTGGAAATTGCATTATTCGATAGAAGTCCTAAGTACTTAATTCACGCGATGCTACCATTAATAACCTTTGGATCAATGAGTGAAAGGTACGCCGTTGGTGATAAGGCAGAGTTGCTAGATTCTAGGATTAAGTACTTCTTCGGTAAGTCAGGCGAGGTGGTTAATGTTGACCTGGCTAATAGGACATTGACGCTGGCTGATGGTAGTAAATATTCCTATGATTACCTCGTAATAGCGAGCGGCGCGGATTACGTACCTGAGGAGGTGCCCGGCTTATTAAAGGACTATCACACGTACTACACGCTTGAGGGGGCTCTGGAACTTAGGAATATTCTTCAGGGCTTCAACAAGGGTACAATTGTTGAGCTCTTCGTTGAGCCGCCGATTAAGTGCCCAATAGCACCGTTAAAATTTGGCCTGATGCTTGATGATTATCTCAGGGATAGGGGTGTGCGTGGTAATGTCGATGTAATGCTCCTCTATCCCACGGACCACTTACATGCGCAGCCCGAGGTTAATAAGTTAGGTAAAATCCTACTTGAGGAACGCGGTGTTAAGTATATTTTCAACTTCTCAGTGTCTGAGATAAGGCCTGAGGAAAAGGTAGTGATTAGTGATAAGGGTGAGAAGATTAAGTATGACTTATTAATAACAATACCACCACATAGAGGCGCCAAGGCCATTAGGGATTCAGGTATTGGGGACCCATACGGCTTCGTGCCCTGTGACAGGTATACCCTACAATACCGTAAGGGTAAAACTAAGTATGATGAGGTTTACGTAATAGGTGACGCCACAGCTCTTGAGGTTGCGAAGGCGGCATCAGTGGCTCACTATCAATCTGATGTGGTTGTTGAGAATTTAGTACATGATATAGCTGGCGAGGGCTCACAGGTTAGGTATAAGGGTGAGACAATATGCCCAATGCTCACGGACCTCTATACACAGCATGGTAGGGGTAGGGCATGGCTTCCGTGGTGGGACTATAAGGTCAACGAGTTAACCTTCATAACGACTAGGTTTGGTTGGTGGTTCATAAGGGCATTCTACCTATCATTACCATTAACCATGAGGGGATTAGCATGAGCACGGAGATTCCGACTAAGGTTATTGAGGAATTAATTAAGGACATGGATAAGGATAAAGCAATGATTGACATGCTAAATAAACTACTACTTCTCTACAAGTCTGGCGCATTTGATACTGCAGTTGAGTTATTAATGACGGTTAAGAACGTATCATCAGTAATTACAGATAGTATGATTGACAACCTGGCACTAACGTTAAGGGAATTAGCACCACTAATTGATGCGCTTGCCAATAACCCATTACTGAAGTTGCTTGGTGAATCATTAAATGATACTGAGGTTGATAAGGCAATAATTAAGGCTAAAGAAAAGGGGGTTAGCCTAGGTGATGTGATTGGACTTATGAGAAACAATGACGTGTTAACGGGCCTATACGTATTTTTAACAGTCATGAAGTCCCTGGGTAGGAAGGTTAGGGAATTTAAGGCTGAAGGTTAAGATTAGTCCTTTCGTTATTAAATAAGGTTATAAGGTCACATGCTTAGTATAATGCCCAATCACCTTAATGCCCGTATCACGTGGAATAACCCTTTTCAAAAATCATAGGTTATGAATAACGATAACGCATGTCAACCCAAACAAGCCAGCCAAGCGACCTTGAGCGTGGCATGAAGATGCTGGAGTATCTTGAGGGTGGTCCTTGGCCTAGTTATGTGGCTGAGCTTAGGAAGACGAAGTACCCGATTGAGGCCTACGCCGAGGGCCTAGCCAAGAAGTACACGCCTTGGTTAAGTGGATCCTTCAGGGTTAGATACGTATTCAGCGGAATACTAGCCAGAAGAAGCAGAGATGGAAAGTTCGTTGAAATACACTTTAGAACCTATGTACCTGCTGGTAGATTCTACTCAACGAGTTATCTAAGGAAAGTCGTTGAGGTGGCTAAAAGGTACGGAATCGGCTTACTAGAACTTGGCGGTAACACTGGCGCATTAGTCCTTAACATGATTGCAGAAAAGGCGGATGAGGCTGTTGATGCAATAAGGACGATAATGGGTAGCGACGTTGGTGGCTCTGGCGACACGTTCAGGGAGTTCTACGCATGCCCTGGCCCTGCCCTATGTGAATTCGCATTATACGATACATTACATGCCATGGATTACATTAGATCACATCCAGCAATTTATAGGTATCTCAATACACAGATGTTCCCGTACAAAATAAAGTTCAAGTTTAGTGGTTGTCCAATGGACTGCGCCACAGCAAACTCAAGGGCCGACTTCGCATTAATCGGCACTTGGGTTGGTGCACCAGAGGTTGATCAGGGGCTATTCAGGAAAATGGTCGAGGAAGGTAAGATAAACCCGAAGGAAATCGTTGATTCATGCCCATCAAAGGCCATTATCTGGGATGAGGAGAAGAAGGAGCTAAGGATAGATGGGTCTAAGTGCCTTAAGGCCATGAATTGCATTAGGAGGGCGTTCCCGGCGATTAAGCCAGGTAAAAACAGGAAAATAGCATTACTCATTGGAGCGCACGCCCAGGGCCACTTTGGACCTAAGTTAGCCAAGGCTGTGGCACTCCTAGACTCAATAGAGGAGGTCATACCATTCGCTGAGGAATTAGTCAATAAGTACATGGAGCTAGCGCCACGTAGGCATAGGATTGGCGATATGATAATTAGGAGGGGTTTCAAGGTAATTAGTGAGGTGGCTGATAAGACATTGCCTAATAAGCCAAGGGGTACGCCGTCTACGCACTTAAGGATTTCTATTGGTGCTGTTTTGACTGATGATGAGAGGAGGTTGTATGAGGATTGGTCGAGGCAGTTGGTGAGTGAGTACTTTGGAGGTGGTTCTAGCACGGGGTGATGGGCATGAGTCTGACCGTAACCCCCGAACCTAGGGATAGGATGAATAAGAGGTTGCCAATGCCCTTCTCCACCCAATTACCTGAGATAATTAGGAATAACTATGGTAAGTGGGTTGATAGGAGGTTTCATGGTAATGGGATTATCGAGCACATATCAGAGACCGGCGATAGGGTATTCACCATAAAGGTAGGTTTACCACCAAACAGTAGGGTGAGCGTCGATACGCTTGAGAAGTTCATAGAGATCGCCGATAAGTACGGCTTAGGCGTTGTTAGGGCTACTAGGGGTATGAACCTTGAGTTCATAACCGACAGCCTCGACAAAGCACTAAAGATCAAGGAGGAAGTCGAAAAACTAGGCTTCCCAGTAGGAGGATGGGGCGCCTCGCTATGGCACATAACATCATGCACGGCCTACCTAACCTGTACAACGGCTGTCGTTGATGCACCATCAATAACTCAAGTCCTCTACAACCATCTGAAGCCCTTCTTCACTGGCGAGGAGAAATTACCAGCTAAGCTTATGATCTTCGTAGCAGGTTGTCCAAACATATGCGGAGGCACGTTGGCTGGGGACATAGTTATTGTTGGTCATTATGGTCAAGCGCCTAGGCCTGACCCGGAGAAGATAAAGTTCTGCCTACCGGCCAGTGCCGAGGCCCTTAAGAGGGCAGTGCCCGACGTGGCGGCAGTCTGCCCCGTTGGCGCGATTAAGGTGTTCGGTAAGCCAGATGGTTCAGTTGGTATTGAGGTTGATGAGAGGAAGTGCATAGCATGTAGCAGGTGTAAGAATGTGTGTGACTACTTTGATTGGGATCCCGCAAAGATTGGTGTGGCGGTGTTCGTGGGTGGTAAGACTAGTAATACGGGCACGGGACCGAGGCTACCCTATAAGGTTATTCCATGGCTACCGGTCAATCCGCCGGAGTATAGGGAGATCGTGGCAGCCGTGAGAAAAATAATCGATGTATGGAGGAGGGAGGCCAAGCCTGGTGAGAGGCTTGGTGATTTCATTGATAGGATTGGTATTGATGAGTTTATGAATAGGCTTGGTGTTCCTAGGACTAGGCATAATAGGTGTGAGGAGATTTCCTGGAATTTTGGCGTTAGGCAGTTCATAACGTATATGTGAGTTAACGCCATCTTTTTCCTAAAAATAATTAAATTTCTTTTATCTATATCTTATTTACTCATTGGGCGGCTAAATTGATAAGCATTGTCTTGATGCCGTCAGGAATTGAATATATCAAGTACTTAAGGGAAGTGGCTCAGCATTATGACGTTTTTATAGTTGAATCTCCAAATACTGAAAGTGTCAGGCAATACCTAAGTGGTGAAATTAACATCGATCAGTTGCTTTATGACATTGAGTATTTTAATATTGATTATACCAGGGAGTTCTATAAGGCATTAAGGGAATTTAATGAATATGGCATTGATGTGATCCCCGTCGATCCGTATAGCGTGATTAGCGTGGGTATAAGGATTAAGGCCATGCTCCACAACCTTGATTATAAATCCTTGAGCAGTGATGGGAGGTACGTGGCATTTATGGAATTAAAAATAGCCGAGGCGCATAGGGCCTATAACTCAGCATTACTTAGGGGAGACTTTGAAGATGCGGTCAGATGGTTAATAAAGTATGCACGACTTGATGCGGAGAGAATAAAGTTTAGGTCTGAGTTAAGGGCTAGGGAAATAGTGAAGATACTACGTAATTTAGGCAAGCCCCATGACGTGTTAATACACGCTGATCACTACAATGAGGTCCTCGTAAACTACCTAGGCAAGAAATTGATGTGCATGCCCAGCGTAATAAGGCTTGATGACGTAGCGTGCAAAAGACTGGGGGTAAGGCCCCTGATTCACCCAGGGATTAAGTTAACTAACAATTACGTGTATGGAATGCCCATGAATAAGGGTGAGGAGTACCTACTTGCGTCTCGGGCAATGATATATGCATTATTAAAGGCGAGAATTTTTGGGAGGGTTAATAGGAGAATGCTTGGTGACAAGGCCATATTAATAGATAATTCATTAAAGAGATTAGCATACAGGTTAAGCATTGACGATGCCAAGGATATTTTCAGAAAGCTAATGATGCCAGGGAGTATATTTAAAGTCAGAGTATAAAAAGAACTTATGCAGCGTAGTTACACATATCACGTGAAACAACCTTTTTACAACATAACACGTTAATGGGCTTGGTGATAACATGCCAGTAACCTGTCCAGGGGAATATGAAGTTAATGGGAAGAAGGTAATACTTGATGAGGATTGTTTTTTGCAGAATCCTGAGGTTTGGGATGAGAGGATTGCTGAGTGGATGGCTAGGAATCTTGAGGGTGTTCAGCAGATGACTGAGAGGCATTGGAGGGTTGTTAGGTATCTTAGGCAGTACTGGGAGACCTATGGAGTATGCCCACCAATAAAAATGCTCCTAAAAGAAACAGGAGAAACACTAGAGGGAATCTACGAACTATTCCCAGACGGACCAGCCCACGGAGCATGCAAAGTAGCAGGAGCACCAAAACCAACAGGATGCGTATAACAAAATGTAAAAATCCCGACTCACTTAAAAACCTCTTCATAATCCACCTGCTTCATTAAATAACTTTTTAACCAATGAGAGAACCTTCTCAGCATCATTAAGTGCTCTCTCAGCATCTATCCTCGTGTACAATTCCTCAGGAGGTATCCCGCTCTCTTCATCACCATACATCGAGAACTCCCTTTCCTTCCTAAGACTTCTCGATATCGACGCTAATTCATCAATGTGTTCCTGAAACCACTCCGGGAATTTACTACGTTCCCTCCTAAGCACTGGACCAACATCATGCCACCTTGGTGGTTCCACACTAACAATTCTCAATGCCGCCTTAAGCAACAACTCAACGGCTTCCTGGCACTGCCTAACCACGTATGGGTAATTACCACTGTTTAGCGCCTCCTTTGCATGCTTTATCCTTTCCATAGCCTGGTTAATGTAGGACTTAGCCATCTCGAGATTATTCAATCTCAATCACCTCGCCAAACCTATAGTCTCTCTTCAAAACCCAATACCAAGCCCTATCACTAACCCAAACCCTCGTCGCGCCCAACTCCCTTAGCCTGTTAATTATTCTTGTAAGCACCCCCTCAAAAAATCCATCCTTATCATAGACAATCACGGCATCCTCAGTCATGTCCAGATAAAGCGGTGAGAACCTTTTAGCCTCCTCCCTAGTTTTTATTAATGGGGACAGGGTAATAGCATAGCCTCTATCTAATAATTCATCAAGTAATGACTGAACCTCATCCTCAGCCCTCTCAAACATTTTAATCCTATCAGACATGGGTTTCGGCAATTCCTCGAAAATTACCAACATGTCAATATCGCTATCCCTACGTTGAACGCCCCTCGCGACACTACCGTAAATAACAAGTGAAACCAGGTTATCACCGTATAGCCTAATCAATGAGTTTAATAGGTTCTGAATGACCGTTCTATAGGGCTCCTTAATGAAATCAAGGCCCTTCCTAAACATTGAACTAAACCTCTATAACTCATTCATTGAGATAATTTTAACTTAACGCCCTAAAACTAACGGAGGTTATAAAGACTTATAGACATCCCTGCCCTTATCAGTAATGTGAATTATCGTTGAATAACCAATTATCTCAAGTCTAATTAGGCCCAGGTCCTCAAGCCTATACAGCACGTCCATGGCATCATTAATGCTGAGACCAGCCACCCTAAGGCGCTCAGAAACCTCCTCAAGTTTAACATTATCCTGACCCTTCTTGTTACAGGCATCACCAATAATCCTTAAGACAATTCTCTCCTTATCACCTAATTCTGTAGACATCATTTTATTTAATACATAACTTATTAATAAGGATTTTTATATTTAGATCAATTTAACTTAATACACATATTTAATAATGAATAATATTAAATTAATGCGATAATTCAATATAAGAATCAATTCATTATGTCTTCGGCATAACCCTTATAAGCTTCATGGAGGTACTCCCATGATTGCCTATGCCATTGAGTAAGGATACTAAGTACATAAAGTCAATAAATGGTAAGGTTTCCGTAATAGGTATGGGAACGTGGGGTATGGGTGGTGGTTTCTGGTCACCTGACTACTCAAATGACGAGGGTTGGGTCAAGGCACTAAGAAGAGGCATTGAGTTGGGAATGACTCTAATCGATACGGCAGAGATGTATGGTGGTGGACATGCAGAGGAACTAGTCGGTAAGGCGATAAAGGGCTTCCCAAGGGAGGAACTGTTCATAGTTACTAAGGTTTGGCCGAACCATGCCCGCTATGATGATGTCATTAGATCTGCTAGGGCTAGTAGGGAGAGGTTGGGTACGTACATAGACCTATACCTGCTCCATTGGCCTGCCACTGATGTGCCGATTTGCGAGACTATGAAGGCCTTTGAGAAGTTGATAGATGATGGAGTGGTTAGGTTTGTCGGTTTGAGCAATTTCGATGTTGAGGGCATTGAGAGGGCTAGGCAATGCTTCAGTAAGTATGACATTGTCGCCGTGGAGAATAGGTATAGTCTCCTCCATAGGGTTGATGAGGCGTCGGTAATACCATACGTGCAGAGGAATGGAATGCTTTACCTGGCATATACGCCACTTGAGAAGGGCGAGTTCGCCCGTAATGAATTCCTCGGAAGTATTGGTAGGAAGTATGGTAAGACGGCAATACAGGTCGTGCTTAATTGGTACGTAGGCATTGACAACCTGGTGCCAATACCGAAGGCAGGTAAGGTTGAGCATGTTGAGGAGAACGCGGGCGCCATGGGCTGGAGACTGAGTAAGGAGGATTGGGACGCAATAAGTACTCACTTCCGTAGGGTTTAATGATGACAAGGACATTAACAATAACCAAGTACGCGGAGGTAATATCACTGGCATTATTAATCGTGAGCTTAATATTACTAGTAGTTCCATTAATTCAAGGCGCCATCATTACGTACACGTGCATAAACGGTGAGTTAAAAAGCAACACAACATGCATATTTCCTCAGGTAGTTAAAATTAATAATTACGTAATTGGTAACGCACTGGTCTCAATAAACAATGGACAACCCGAGAGACTGAGTAATGGGTCAATAATGGCAAGGGAAATCACGTTAATGCCGGCAGTAAACTATGTTAGAATAATTAATGAGTCGCAGGTCACGTTTAATATTTATAATCCAATGAGTAAATGGGTTAACATCACACTACCAGGCTCATGTACCCTCACGATAAACGCCACAGTACTTGGCAGTGGTTATGTATCAATTACCGTACTAAGCGATAGGAGAGTCATCGACTATACACCATACACATACTCACTATTCATAACGACCCAAGCTGACAATAACTTAGATATACTGATTAAACCAGCTGTTCCATTATCATGCCCCTGCATAAATACGATAGTCAATATACTAGTGAATGGTACATGCATTCAACGCAATAACGCCATTGTAACGTCGATTGCGTACGTTGAGAGTAATAATACGGTTAATAATGCCCATGGCGTGTATGCATTAATACTTATATTGGCTTCATTAATTATGCTTGCGACCTCATTAATCCTTAGTACTAGGCGGTGAGCATGGAGCATAAAGCATTTATAATTTGCTAAATAAACCAAGGTTAATGCCTGGGATTAACGAGATAGTTCAGGAGGAGGCCAAGAGGATTGTGAATAAGTACCTTGAGCAGGTAAATGAGAGAATAAACAAGGCTAGGGAGGAATTATTGAAGAAGATTGAGGAGATAAGAAACATTAAGTAATTAGATGGCGGGACCGTAAAGCTTAGCCACGAAGTCCCTCGGTATACCTTCAAGAAACGCGTTTAATAGTGTAATAATTAGTTCGCTTTCAACGAACTTGAAATGTACGGCAGCCAAGGCGGCGCCTGGTGAGAATTCCGTAAATAGCGATATCATGGAGTTCTCAAGGTCCTTGGCAAACCTATAACTAAATGAGCCGAGGTATTGAACCAGTAATCTCAGGTCTGAGGAGCCGGCAACTTTAATTAACTGATCCACTGATGGGAATACGGAAGCCACCTCCTCGAGTATTCTCGTTGGCGATTCACCGTATATCTTCACGGCCGTACCGAACACGGCGCCTGAACGTATTGCCAATTCACTGATTAATTCCTGCGATATGCCCCATAATTTACCTCTTAATACCACATTGAGATTGTAGAACTCAACGAGTTCCTTAATGAATTTATTAACTGAGTAATCAATCCTCGCCAATCGCATTAAGTACTCAATGAATGCCTTGTCTATGAACGTGTCAAGAAGCATCACACTATACTGAGTATATTGCTTATTAATCCTTAGGAAACTATCAAGTGCAGGGCCTGCTGGGTGTCGAATCTCTATTAACTTATTGCGCAGGTCCTCTACATCCCTAACACTCATGATCGCAGCCAGCACATGCCTTCTACCAAGTTCCTCCTCCACAGTAACATTAATCAAACCCTCCATGGACCCACCACCCTCCAACCCCCTCATTAATGACTTCGCAATTACCTTAACATTCTCAAGCTCAAACCTCATTAAGTATGACTTCAAGACTGTCGATGCCGGAGACGGCACTGATGATGCCAACGAACTTATCGACTTGATTACGTGAGACCTAACCTCGTTAGTCACTTGGGCCTCATCAACTATCTTACCCAACCTCTCAAGGATATCCCCATACTCAGTACCCTTCAGCACGTTCACCGCATCCTCAAGGGTCTGGGCCAGTATCAATGCGTTCAATCTATCCTTACTCAAGTACCTAGCCCTTAACCCCCTAACCCTAGGTCCAAGCGCGGTTAATTTAATAACGTAATTGCTCGACATTTCACTTACTCACCGATCAATGCCTTAATAACCTCATCAACGGTTTTATCAATTGCGTCATTAACTCTCTTCTTAAACTCCTCAACCTCCTTATGCAGTTGTTCCGAATACTTACTCACCTCATTCTCAATTTCCCTAGACCTACTCTCCCTATACTCATTAATAATCCTCTTTATGTACTCCTCAACCTCACTTTGAACCTTAACCTTAACCTCGTTTATTAACTTAGCAATCTCAGCATCATTACTATCCCTTAACTTATACACCTCATCAACCTTACTATCAACCTTCCTGAGAATTTCATAAATCCGTTCTAAAGACACGATAATGACTCTGCGATAAGGCCCTTAAAAATATTATTGCATCATAATTGATTATGGCGCATTGGTATAAACCGTGGTTTATTATCAATGATAAATAATGGTAAAGACCTAAAAATATCTTTTTAAAACCCGTGATTAATGGATACGAAGGATGTCGTAAGGGCTTTCAGACTCATAAGCATTGCACTATACGTAGTGATAATAATAATAACCGTGGTCTTAGGCACCGTGGCGCTATATCTAGCTGTTAAAGATATTATGTCGTTAATGCCCTTTTCCTCAATATCTGACGTAAAAATACTAGGTGCTTTATCTGCGGTATTCCTCGTCGTAATAGCGCTTGAATTTGTTGACATGTTCCTAGAATACATAAAGACGGGTACCGTAGTCGTAGACCTGGTACTTGCTGTTGTCCTCACGGCGATCTCCAGGGAATTACTGCTCTATATCGCATCACCGGGCGCGTCCTTTGACTATGGCGTATTGTTAGTGGCCAGCATACTGGTGCTTGCACTGGCGTATTGGTTAGTCAGTAGGGCTAAGATGGTGTCACATATTAGTTAACTCAAGTCTCCTCGGCATTTCAGGCAGTAAATTCCTAATGCTATAAAGGGTTTCGTACTCATTTATACCAAGTCTTTTCATTATGTTGGTTATGGCATCCTCAAGCACGTCCTTATTAATGCCGTGTATCATGAAGTAGCAGTTATAGGGCCATGAACCAAGGGTCACCTCCCTAAGCACCACATGCGTGGTTTCCTCAATTAACGCAGCTCTTTCACAGATTTCCGGCGTTGCCTTGAATACCACCATCGCATTCTCCCTAAATCCCACCTTATCTGAGTCCAGTGTTGCGTAAAAGTCCCTAATCACCCCAACCCTCATTAAATTATTAATTAATTTCCTCAGCCCATCAATATCCGTGTTTGCGAGACTTGCTATTTCATTAAAAGGCTCCCTCTCAATGCTTATTGCCCTCAACTTCCTGAAAAACTCCATTGGAAGCCCCGTGGATTCTATGGGTGGTACATTGAGCGGTAATATCATTGACTTCGTTCGAGATACCCCACTGATTAAGTCAAACTTAACGTCAATCTTATAGGTCCTCAGCGCCGTTAATACCACAAGGTCATTAATACCAAACCTGGACAGGGTATTGGAGACCTTCATTATTAGCTCCTCCTTGCTCCTGGCCTTGGTAACAAACCACACATTATACCTAGGGTGTTCCCTAACGAAGTTATGCGAGACCTGAGGATCGGAATTTATAGCCTTGGCAACCTCATCGATTAACTCATTCGGTACTTTAACGCCAATTAAAGCCGATACCAAGCCCCTTGATCTATAATTCACCAGCGCCCCAATCCTCTTAATCACGCCATTGCTTATCAGGCTTCTCGTCTCACTTAATACCCAATTCTCATCCTCGCCAAGTCTCTTGGCCACATCAAGAAATGGCCTTTTAGTTATTGGGAAGTTGTACTGAAGCTCCATTAGTAATGACCTTCTTTTGTCAGTAAGTTCCACAGGTCATGCCCTTGATTACTACTTAAAAAGTGATTTGCGTTTGCGCTCCGGTGAATAACTGTTATATAAGGGTTAATTAAAACGCGCATTGTATGGAGGAGTACGATCTACGAATTATAAAAGCACTGGTTGATTTAGTAAGTAAGAGCAGGGGTAAGAGGGTAACCATTAAGGCAAGGTCATTACTAAAGTTTGCAGGTCTTAATGATAAGCACTCAGACATTCTAAAGACGGCTAAGGTCCTCGGTAAATTGGCGAATGATGGTTATGTTAGGGTTGAGAGCACAAAGCCCGTTAAGACTAGGTCCAGGGTTCTTAGGTACATAATTACTGAGAGTATGGAACTATGGAAATTGGCTAAGGAGAATCCAAATGACGCCGTTAACATCTTACTGAAGAGGTTAAGGGATTTAAGTAATTACGGTGAGGCTCAGGCTTAGGCCTGAATGGCAGGTAATACGGCCGTGAGGAAGGAGGTAGAAATCGTTAAGGGGCATAGGCTTGACTATCAATTATACAGGTATTTCCTACAGTACTTCTCTGAAAGTGAATTGGAAAGTATCTTTGAAAGCATTAGGAGACCACCAGGTAGGTACTACATTAGGGTTAACACCTTGAGGATAAGCCCTGAGGAATTAATGAGGTTACTACGTGAAAGGTCTATAGACGTATATCCTGATGAGTATTTACCTGAGGCGCTTTGGTTCCCCGTTAAAGGACCTAATAAGATACCGTCAGCACGTAAGTACGTACTCGCCGATAAGAGAGCCGCTGAGAGTGTTTACGTAGGCGCTAACCTATACGTACCCGGTGTAGTGAGGATGGATGAGGAGATTAGGAGGGGTGACGAGGTCAACGTCATAGCCCCCAATGGTGAGGTTGTGGCGTTTGGGATAGCCGAGGTAAGTAATGACAATATCAAGACCACTAGGCACGGAATTGCAGTTAAGACACTAGTCAGTGTCTATGAGATGCCTAAGGTTAGGGAGATGAGGGAGTACGAATTGGGTCTCTTCTATGACCAAAGCCTACCGGCCCAGTGGGTTGGCCATGTAGTTGACCCTAAGCCCAATGAGGTTATTATCGACATGAACGCGGCGCCTGGCGGTAAGACGAGCCACGTAATACAGTTAAGTGGCGGTAAGGCTATTGTCCATGCGTTTGATAGGAGTGAGGGTAAGGTTAGGGAGATGATTGAGATACTGAATAGGCTTGGAATGAATGGTCTTTATAGGGTTGAGGTCAGGGATACGAGGTACCTGGACATCGATAGGCCTGACCTCATCGGTTCTGCGGATAAAGTCCTCATAGACCCACCCTGCACGGACATGGGTGTTAGACCCAGGCTATTTGATGTGAAGACCATGGACTTAGTCATGGCGATGTCGAATTATCAGAGGCAGTTCATTAAGGTTGCGTGGAGGTTATTAAGGCCTGGTGGTATCCTCATTTACTCAACATGCACAATACCACCACTTGAGAATGAGAATAATATTGCCTATGCCGAGGGCCTAGGCTTCGAGGTAATTGATATAAGCATCCCCAGGGCATCAGGTGGATTGATTGATAAGTATAAGAATTCTGTCGTTAGATTTTACCCGCATGTACATGACACGCCAGGCTTCTTCATAGCTAAGCTCAGGAAGCCTTCTCAAAGGCATCAATAAACATTGGCTTTAGTAGATTCACTAGGTCCTTAACGTTAATCCTCATCAGCGTGTTCCTAGACCCGCCGCCACATAATACATAATCATTCTCCAGTATTGACGGGTCCATAACAACCTTAAGCGATAGAACCCTCTCACTGAGTGGCGTCACCGCACCAACATCAACACCTAAAACCTGCTTAACCTCCCTTGCCTTAGCCATTGTTACTGACTTACCCAACGCCTTAGACAACCTATCAAAATTAATGATCTTATCACCCCTAACAATTGCCACCAGGTACTCATCACCAGCCCTGAGCAATAACGTCTTAACAATCTTACTCGTGGGCTCACCACTTTCCCTAGATGCCGCCTCCACGGTCTCAACTCCATGGTCAAACTCTAGAACGTTAACGGCCAAACCCATGATGACCTCCCTACGTACCTTAACCACAATACTTAATCAATGGGTTGCCCTTTAATCCTTTTAATACATGGCATAAAGCATACCCCAGTGATTATGGCCGTAAACATAGTCGCTAAGGAGTTCAGGGAATTCTTCAATGAGGAACCAACCCTAATAACCTCAGCGCCAAGTAGGTTGGACTTCCTTAATACGCACCAGGATTATAAGGGGTTGCCCGTCGTTGCCGTTGGTATCAACCTAAGAACTTACATCGCTATTTCCAGGTCTCAGGATGAGTTTGTGGTAGCGTCGGGCAATCTGAGGGATGATAATGTAAAGTATGTCGATAAGTTCTCACTAAGCGAGTTAAAATTACTTGGTGGTAAGTGGTTTGGGGACTATATTAGGGCCCTTATAATGGCGTTTATGAGGCATGGCTATTCTATCAACCCCTTTAAGGCGTGGATACGTAGTAATGTACCAATAGCGTCAGGGCTTGGGAGTAGTGGCACATTATTGGTGGCGTTAGCCTCAGCGATTAATGCCATTAATGGGTTTAACCTCGATAGAAGGGCCATCGCTGAAATAGCGTATGAGGCTGAACATGACGTCATGGGCATACCCTGCGGTAGGCTTGATCAGTATGCCGCTGCCTTTGGAGACATCGTGGTCATAGAGACCAAGCCTCCCTACAATGTTGAGGTTCTACCACGCCTTAATGGAGTATTCTTAGTCGTGGATACGGGCATTAGGCATAGCACCGCGGATATACACCCCAAGCGACAGCAGGAGATTGATGAGGGCCTCAATAAATTACTTAGTATGGATATATCGGGGAGTTTAAGGAAGAAGCTTGGGGCTCATTATTGGGAGGTTCATTGGGATGAAATAAGAGAGGATGAAATATCACGATTTATTGAAGGATTAAGTGACGTGCCTAGGAGGAGGATATTATATACGTTGAGGGCTAATGAAAGCACGAAAATAGCATTGAAGGTTATCAAGGGGGAGGCTGTCGATATTAAGGACTTAATGAGGACACTGAACCTAAGCAATGCAGAGGTGGATAGTTTAATTTCACGTTATGACTGGAGGGAGGCGTTAATTGGCAGGGTTATGACTTACCAACATAGACTACTTAGTGAGTATTACGATGTGAGCCTACCCATAATAGATGAGTTAGTTAACTTCCTAGTGAATGAGGGTGTGTATGGGGCTAAATTGTCTGGAGCCGGCTTGGGAGGCTCGGTCATCGCGCTCGTCAGGGATGAGGCTATGGCCAGGGAGATACTGAATAAAGTCCTAGGTAGGGGTTTAGCTCCGAGGGGCTGGGTCGTTAGTATAGATGGTGGGGTGATGGTTCATGGTTAATAAGCCCGTCATGGAGCTTAGGTGGGACCCAACACTTGGGGAGTGGGTTCTTGTATCTAACATTAGGCGTTTTAGGCCGTGGCAACCAAGCAATTACTGCCCATTTTGCCCTGGAAACCCTGAGACTGGTTATGGATGGAGGGCCTTAATACTCGAGAATAGATACCCAATGCTCATGGAGAACCCACCCGAACCTAGTAATCATTGGTTTTATAGGACGGGTAAATCAGTGGGTAGGTGCTACGTGGTTGTTGAGACCCCTGAGCATAACATTGATGATATTAGTGACTTATCCATTGATCAAATTGAGTATGTACTGAATATGATAATTGATAAGGTGAGGGAGGAGTCAGGTAGGGCTTATGCGCACTACTTCCTTTGGTTTAGGAATAAGGGTAGGGAAATAGGGGTCTCACTGACGCATCCTCATAGCCAAATATATGTGTTGCCGTTCACGCCTAGTAGAATTGAAAGAGAGCTCAACAATGCTAAGGAATACTTTAATAATTATGGCAGGTGCCTATTTTGCGATATATTAAGTGCTGAGCTTAAGGACAGTGTGAGGTTGATCTACAGCAATGATTACTGGGTCTCATTCATGCCCTTCTACTCACATTGGCCCTTTGAGATTCATATTTACCCGAGGAGGCACGTTCAATTAATTACGGAAATTACGAAGGATGAAGTTAAGGATTTGGCCGAGATCCTTAAGGTATCATTATGCGGATTAAAGCACATATTTAATAAGTCAATGCCATACGTATTAGTGCTACACCAGGCACCACTGAAGGGTGATTACCCATATTACCACCTGCATATTGAGATTTACGGTATCCTTAGGGAGGAGGATAAGATCAAGTATGCAGCCGGCATGGAGACTGGTGGCGGTAATTTCACGTATGACTCCGTGCCTGAGGAGAATGCGCAGAGGATTAGGGACTCAGTAACCAGGAATTGCACTCATAAAGGACAATAATTGCTGCGTTAGGTTTTTATTAAATTCCATCTCTTACGGCTCAATGAGCAGCGCATTTAAGATATCAGTCACCAAGATGGATTTTGGAGTTAGTGAGGAATTAACAAGTAAGGTTTACGACACGGTAATAATCGGCGGAGGACCGGCGGGCATGTCCGCAGCCATATACGCGGCTAGGTATGGACTGAGCACGATAATAATTACCGAGGAGATTGGTGGGCAGGTGGCTAAGTCTGGGTGGGTTGAGAATTACCTTGGCTACACAAGGATTATGGGTCCAGACCTGGTCAATAAGTTTGAGGAGCATGTTAAGTATTACAACGTACCGATAATCATTGATTCTGTCGAGAATGTGGAGAGGGATGGCGATTTATTTAAGGTTTATACATTGAACGGTGATGAATATACCGCGAGAACCGTAATAATAGCGGTCGGCGAAAAGAAGAGGAAGCTTAACGTGCCCGGCGAGGACACATACAACGGTAGAGGTGTCAGTTACTGCGCACCCTGCGATGCACCACTATTTAAGGGCAAGGTCGTCGCGGTGGTTGGCGGTGGCGATTCGGCGGCATCAGCGGCATTGTTATTGACTGAGTATGCAACCAAGGTCTATATAATCCATAGGAGGAACCAGTTAAGGGCCCAGAAGTATTATCAGGACTTGTTGCTTAAGAATCCGAAGATTGAGATTATATGGAATACCGTGGTTAAGGAGTTACAGGGCGATAAATTACTTAGGAAGGCAATACTGCAGAGGGTTGACACGAAGGAGGTATTTGAGTTACCACTCGATGGTTTATTTGTTGAAATAGGCGCGGAGCCGCCTGTCGAGTTATTTAAGAGGATTGGGCTTGCTCTCTCGCAGGATGGTTACATAAAGGTCAATCACCTAATGGAGACAAGCATACCGGGCATTTACGCAGCTGGTGATTGTGTGGACCTAACGCCAAGGGACTTTAGGCAGATAGTGGTGGCTGCCGGGCAGGGAGCCCTTGCTGCGTACTCCGCCTATAACTATATAATTAGAAAGTACGGATTTAATAGACGCTAATGCCTGAGAAAATTTATTTTTGGATTAGTATCCAGGTTTTTTGTAATGATTAATAGGCATGGTGAGGAAGAGGAGGAGACTGTAGGTTCGCTTGAGGAATTGCCCCTATCAGCGAGGTTGGTATTGAATTACTTAGAGTTTGAGCACTTGATAAACAATAAGACCTACGTCACGTTTAAGGAGATAATAGATGGTACAGGGCTTGGAACTAGGACTGCCAGAAACGCCATTAACTTACTGCGTAAGAGGGGTTTGATTGATGCGTACCTTGACGTGAAGGAGAGGAGGAGATACATGTATAGGCTTAACTTTAGGAATCTTACGCAGGATAGGGTTGACGTAACGCCGGGGCTTTACGTAATTGATATTGGTCTTGGCACAATACCGAGTATGACATTTAGGATTTATAGGGTACTGAGGGCTACGGCGGTTGCGTTTTACACGGACAGTGTACCAACGAGCTACCTAGAGTTCACTAAGTGTACCTGCGCGATGCAGAGGCTCGTTAATTACGAACCTCAGGGATTTGAGGAAATAGTGTATACAGTCACTAATCATGGGGGTTCCGTGGCGTTAGTCATGGACTCATTATTGGACTCGCAGATTGTAAAGCCGTATTTAGATGCAATATATGAGTCTAATGAACGCGGCCACATAATGATATACAGGGTTGTTGGGGTTTCCCCAATCCAGGTGGCCCTTGAGTTACTATTGATGGGTAGAGAGGACAGAATTTCATATAAGAGGGAGGGCATTATAATTCGGGTTATAACGACTAAGGAAAGTATGCAATTGAAAGATTACATCAAGGCGTATGTCCTAACGATGAGCGATGACGGCCTAATGCTTAGAGAGTATGGGCGAAGCAGTGATTTTAATGGGTTAAAGGCTTACATAGTGTATTCAAGAGCATAATCACTTAATCTCCCTCTCACTCAATTGCCTACCTAAGTACTTAGCCGCCAGGAGCAGGAATCTTAACCCTCTTCTGGCATCAGCGTCTTTCAATAATTCACCTATGGTCTCGACCAGGGACCTACCGTCAGCGGCAACCCCCCTGGCTGCGTTTAGGGATGCTACATATGCGCAGCACCTAATGCGTGCCATGAACTCCAGCAATGTGTCTAGGTTTGTTAGTAGGTAGGTACTATTCTCGTTAATGACCGTATGAACTAATTCACTAAGCACCTCAGGATCACCAAGCAAGTCCTTCAGGGTATCTAGTAACCCAACACTACCCAGTGCACCTAGTAAATCAAGTGCCTTCTCAAGTCCTTCCCTCACCTGAGGCTCTGTAAGCTTTGCAATTATGGACATTGCCTTATCATAGTCGTTAAGTAGCCTAATTAGGTTCGTGGTTAATAAGCTCCTGGTTAAATCCTCAATGACCTCATTATTCAACAAGTCATTTAATGAGTCAAGTATGCCGAGTTCGTCTAACCTCCTTATCATCCTTAGAAATTTAATCAGTGGCTCTATATACTCAGGTGTTAGCACCTCAAGGAGCTTACTCTCAAGCTCTAGCTGTTTCTCGGCCACAGAAATCACCTATATAGGTGGCGTAACTTCGCGGGTTCTGTGGCCTCGAAATAAGCCTCAAATATTGGGTCCCAAAGCTCTGGGTACAGTATCATGTCCCAGTAAGTAGCGGCGAAGGCAACCTTAAACAAATGATTAACCCTATTTATTGGGTATTTAATCGCTGGGTTATTAAAATCACTTATCACGAACGTACCAAGGCCATAACCAACATCAAATGGGCAATTAGTGCGTCCTGTGTTGCGGGCATCCTCACCCTGAAGTATCCTGGCAACGACACCAGCCTGCAGGTGTGCGGTAACCCCTGTCTTAGCCACGGGTAACGCGGAGGCATCACCTATCACAAATGCATCATCAAATCCCTTAACCCTATTCGTAAACTTATCGGCTTGTACAAACCTATCACTATCAAGTACGTCCTCAGGTACGTACTTAATGTCAACACCAACATGCGGTGGTATAACTATCGCGGCGTCGAACTTAAGCTCCTCACCCTCCATTGAATAGGCAACCCTCTTCTCAGGGTCTATGCGATCAAGCGTATAAAAGGTTATGTACTCAATACCCCTCTCCTTAAGCAACGGCTCTATCAACTCATTCATGGGCTCAGCAGGGTACGGCCTTGGGTAAAAGGTTGCAAAGACTATCCTCACCTTATCCCTCAAGCCCCTCTTCCTGAAGAATTCCTCGGCAAGAAACGTACCCTCCAACGGACTTGGCGGGCATCTATAAGCGCCTGGGGCCAATATTATCGCCAACGTGCCCTCTCTCATACTATTTAGTGTCTGCCAAACCCTCCAGGCGTTCTCCTCATTGCTATGGTAATTACCAAACATCTCCGTGACCTTATCGAGGCCGGGGATCCTTGAGTAATCCACAGTGGCTCCGGTGGCGATCACGACGTAGTCATACTCAAGCCTTTTACCATTATCAAGCTCCACATACCTATCCTGAAGATTAACAGCCTTCACGCCAGACTGAATGAAGTTAACCCAGGGCTTAAGCACAGAACGTATCTCACGCTTAATGGGTCTCCTGGAGCCCCTGAAGGCAATGTAGAGTAACCAGGGCCAGAAGTGATTATAGGGTTGCTTATCAATGATTGTAACCTCGAATTCATCCTTAGGAAGTCTATTGGCAAGCATTGCGCCGCCTGTACCACCACCAATAATAACAACCCTCCTTTTAACCGTGGACATGCCAACCGCCTTAAATCACTTCTTAGCGGTTACCTTAATCACGGCGACGATTTTATCGGACTCCTTCCTAAGCTCAAGGAGCTGGTTGCCGGTCCTCTGTATCCAAGCCTTTATGTCGGGCTCGAAACCTGGGTCTGTGGCCCAAACCTCGATTACATCACCATTCTTCACATTCCTATACGCCTTAACAACCTCAGTGATAGGTCCTGGGCAGGCGATGCCCCTTGCGTCCACTAAGATCTTATTGCCCTGACTCATGACCATCACCTCATATGAAGAGTACCTGCCCTCCTTTAGCCATTTCCAGGAAGGTTGTTACACCAACTATATCATCTACAAGCGATGGGTCGAAGTCCTCCTTCTTAAGGCCTGCCGCTGAAGCCATCATTGAGCATACATAGACCTTAGCACCCATCTTCTTAGCCTCTTTGAGCATATCAAGCCACGTTGGCGCCTTTATCCTAGCCATGCCCTCCTGAAGCCTAGGCACAAACGACTCAAACTCCTTAGGCCAGACAGGTGGTATTGGGTTCTTCAGTAACTTGAACATTGCCCATCCAGTGAAGAAGATATTCACCTCATAACCAAGCGCCGCAGCCGCCTGTGAAATCACACCCACTGGTATTAACCTGTCATCAGTCCCTGAGAACACGATCATACTTATCTTATCCTTACCCGAACTCATACAAGGATACGTGTATTCAAATGAATAAAAGCAATATAATTAAGTGCATAAAATACACCTGAAAAATAATCTTATAAAACCAAACAAAAGACTAGAAAAGAATACAAATAAAAACAAAATAATGCATAAAGTGGCATGAAGTCATAAATAAACACGTGATATTAACAAGCAATTCCCTCATTAACCTCGTCCTAATTGAATAATTCTATCATACCTAAGGATCTTTCATATAAGAAAACAATTAACCTTGACATTTTTATTTAATGGAGATCAAAAATACATTGTTTATCATTCATATGATAGACCTGCATTGGCTAGTATTTCTGGGTGCTTCTTCCAGTAATATATTGCTAATATAATGCCCATCACTAGCCATGCAAAACTGAATAGCACAGCCACGTTGTATGGGTATGGCGGTAACGGGTACACACTATAGAAGAAGACTATGGCCCCCAGAATTGAGGCAACCGTAGGCACCAAACCATGCCTAAGCCACTCCCTCCTGAGTATCCCCTGTTTATATGAGTAAACAGTCAATGCAGAATTCGCGACTATGTGCACGGCTATTATCCCAAGCCCTGCAAAGGTTAATAACCAAACACCGGCGTTTGTTGGACCCATGATTAAGCCAGTAATGATATTGATTACTAAGATAATTGTTGCAAACCAGAGCAGGGCCTTGTATGGCGTCTTATGCCCAGGATGGACCTGGTCCATACCCAGCTTCTTGAACCAAAGCCCATCCCTAGCGGAGCTAAACCAGATCCTACTTACGGCATTGTACTTAGCCGTCATGTATGAGAAGTAACTATTTATCGTAAATGCGACCAGCAAAGCCCAACCCGCCAAGCCAAGGTACTTATAATAAACTATGAGGCCTGGGTCTGGCGATGATGCGTACGTACTCATTTGATTAACGCCCCAACCAACCGTCAGCGCGTAGGCAGGTACAATGAGAGCTAACCCAGACAGGATCCATGCAGTTATAATTGCCCACCTAATGACCCTCCTTGGGTCCTTAACCTCCTCGGAAACAGTCGTCGCGGTGCCAAGTCCCGTGAAATCTAAGATTGAATATATTGTACCAAAAAATATGGGTGCCCAGTTCCATTTAACTGGGGCCGGCGTCCAGACCGTCCAGGTATTTCTCGGGCCAAGTATTGCGATTATTATTAACGCACTTATGAATAGGAACATGGCCTCTGCAAACCCGGTGTACATAACGTACTCAAGAGACGGCCTTATACCTAGGTATGATAGTATGAAGCCAAAGGCCCATATTATTATGGCAAAGGCTATCCATAGGTACGGTATTTCTGAAATTGTGGGACTAATTAAGTATAGAAAACCAGCCAGACCAAGTATTCCAAAGGCAGGTCCAGTAATGTTCTCAAGCATCCAGTACCAAAGGGCCATAACACCGAGCGCACCATGAGCCCTAGCTGAGTATGCATAATAGCTACCGGCATTAACTATGTACTTGGAGAATTCATAGGGAATAATAATCCATAATCCATATATTATCCAGGCAAGTAATACCGCCAGTGGTGTGGCACCTAGCGCAAATTGAGCCGTGCCTAGTAACAGTATTGCTACGTCACCTGCTGGCGCTACGAATGAGAAAGATTGAAATACAGCATGCCAAAACGCTACGGCGCCCCTCTTTAATTGGGTTCTTCTAATTTCGCCGGTTGATGACATTATAAATTTTATATATTAATTATTTTTAAATTTAATCTTCAGTTTATCTTCTTTAAATTAATTTTAAAGCAAAGTTTAAATATTGAATTAGGAAAAAAGATTTATGGCGATTGAGGAGGAGTTAGAGGGTTTGAGTTTTCCTGAGGCGCCTAAAATAGTTGTCAAGCCTCCTGGGCCTAAGTCGTTGGAGTTGTTGAATGCTCAGCGTGAGCTTGAGACCAAGTCTTTGATTTACCCAAAGGCCTTTAGGTTCGCCATTGACGCCGCGAAGGGGGCCACTATTAGGGATGTTGATGGTAATTACTACATTGATTGGGTGGCTGGTATTGCCGTGCTCAATGTTGGTCATAACAACCCGTATGTGAAGCAGGCGGTTATGGAGCAGCTTGATCGTTATTGGCATTGGATGAGCGAGATACCCAGTGAGGCTAGGATTAGGTTCCTTAGGAATCTGCACTCGATACTCCCTGGAGACCTTAAGGGTAAGGCTAAGGTAATGACCACGGTGACCGGGGCTGATGCGTGTGAAGCCGCAGTTGCCCTTGCCAGGTGGGTCACTAAGAAGCCCATTATTATGGCATTTGAGGGCGCCTACCATGGTGTTCACCAGGGAATTGTAATGGCCACAGCTAAGACAGAGCTTCAGCAATATGCTGGTGTCCCGCTTGTTAATGTTGTTAGGGTCCCATACCCATACCCGTATAGGTGTCCGTTACCGGCTAAGGATGCTGAGGACTGCGGTAATGCCGTACTTAACTACATTGACCACCTCCTCAGCGACCCATACACTGGCATTGGTGAGGTTGGCGCGATAATTGTTGAGCCAATACAGGGCGAGGGCGGTTATATAGTACCACCGAGGAACTTCCTGAGAGGCCTTAGGGAGATCGCCGATAAACATGGGATATTGCTCATAGTTGATGAGGTCCAGACCGGCGTTGGTAGAACGGGTAAGTGGTGGGCAGTAGAACACTTTGGGGTCACACCGGACATAATGTGTATCTCCAAGGCTATTGGCGGCGGTATACCAACGTCCGTAGTAGCCTACAGGGCTGAGTATGATGAGAAATTGCCTGATGAGGCATTTCACTTCGGTACGTATAGGGCTAACCCACTGGCTTTGGCGGCGGGTGCCGCGGTGATTGAGTATATACAGTCGAGGAACTTACTCGATAGGACTTTACAACTCGGTGATTATGCCAGGAGGGCCTTTGAGGATGTTGCCGAGAGGTACTCAATAATTGGTGATGTTAGGGGCCTCGGCTTCATGATAGGTATTGAACTCGTTAGGAGTAAGGATACTAAGGAGCCAGGGGCTAATTTGGCGTCTGAGGTTAGGAGGAGGATGTTTGAGAGGGGCGTCTTAATGCATACATGCGGTCATTTCGGCAATGTGATGAGGTTCATGGCACCGTTGGTACTAACGAGGAGGCACTTAGACGAGGGTATTAGGATATTTGAGGAGGTAGTTAGGGAGTTATCCCGTGAAGTCAGATGAGGGTTATTAAATTCTCAATTAACATGGCCGTGGGACTCGGTTCATTAAATGAGGCGGTTCAAATACTTAATGAGTTGGACTTCCCAAGGAATTCCGTACTAGTTACGGGACCAAACACACTTAAAATAGCCGGTAATTACGTAGCTGATAAACTAATCAGTGCTGGTTACAACATTGACGTTAGGGTTGTTGAGGGTGGAGCTACGATTGAGAACGCAAATGCACTATTGGAGTATGTAAAGGGTGCCAAGGTTGGCGGTATTATTGGTGTTGGCGGTGGTTCAATAATTGACCTGGTGAAGTACGTTGGCGCTAACTTGGGCCTTAAGGTTGCTTCAATACCAACAACACTATCTAGCGATGCCATAGCCACGCCTTTCAGTGTGTTATGGAAAGGCGGTAAGTCACAAGCTATTAAGACCATGTCACCCAATGTAATAATTGGCGATTATTCAATACTAATGAATGAGCCTCACAGGTACGTGGCTGCCGGCTTCGGTGACATGATTGCTAAGTATACGGCGCTCTATGATTGGTGGTTAGCCTATTGGCTTGGTGATGAGTCATACCTGGACTTCGCTGCTCAACTGGCAAATAGTGCAGTTGAATTATTGATTAGGAGGGTTAATAACATAGCTAAGCAGGATTATATTGGAATTGAGACTCTATTCTATGCCGAGGTTCTCGATGGATACCTAATGGAATTAGCAAACACCACTAGAGTTGCCGCTGGCAGTGAGCACCTTATAGCCTTTGCAATCGAGAATTTAACTGGTAAGGGATTACATGGTGAGCAGGTGGGTATTGGCACAATAATTGGTGCGTATTTGCAGGGTAAGGATTGGAGGTTAATTAGGGAGTTGCTCACCAGGGTTGGTGCACCAACAACTATTGATGAGCTTAACATAACCAAGGAGGATATGATTAAGGCCCTGCAGATAGCGCCGCAAATGAGGAATTGGTACACAATACTCGGCACGAGGGGTCTTACCGAGGGAAAGGCAGAGAGACTCCTTAGATACACAGGCATTATCAAGAAGTAATGTGACGCGCGAAGCATTTTGAAATATATATATACGTGAAGTACACTTAAGATAACATTGCCTTAACTCCTTACGTCTCATACTGCTTGGTCAAGACTCTATACCTTAATGATTATGCCCTCTAATATTCCTCGGCTTACTATCTAAGTTATCATTAAACACTTAGCAGCATCAACGCATTTTAACTTATCATTAACAGGCTTGGACTATAACAAGCCTAAGATGTCAAAATAAAGTTCACGGGCCTTAAGCAATAATATAATGATTTTAATGGAGCCCCGGCCGGGATTCGAACCCGGGAAGATTGGGTCTCTGCATTCGTGATAAACCGAACGCTGCAGCCCAACGCCTTAGCCGCTCGGCCACCGGGGCATTTTTAATTATTTTACGGGAAATTTTAAGCCTTTTGGCATTATTAAATGATGCCTCATACCTCATGGTATATTGATAAGTTTTGTCAGTATTTTAGTCAATTGTTCCTTCTTATCATCACTATTTACATTCTTCAACATTTCATTAAGCTTCTGAACAACCTTCTCCTTAATGACACTACACACCTTAATTTTCATCCCAGGGAAATGACCTTAGCGCACTTCCCTGCCCTTCTCTTCCTAATATCAATACCCTCACCATATACGTGATTTAACTGCTCAATAATTTCGTCTATCTTCACTTCGTTGAATCTTACGGCTCTAAGTTCGACACGATTCTTTAAAATATCTACGGAAAACTTTATGCCAGCCACCTCAACCTGGGAACTACCTCGTCTCGGCGTCATATCAGCTATTTATTTCAGTCTATTCCACTTACCAATATTCAACACATTAAATAAGACCCTCATTGTTAATGGCATATTATTAATTACCCTCTTTGCTAAATCATGGCTGCATTATACCTAATCAGCACTTGAACCTCACCTTTTAATCCATCATTAATCTCCCTCAGGTTTATCCCGAGTCCTCGGCGCTTTTTACGTACTCGCTTAACCATTCCATGCCCTGTATTTTCCATTTCTCGAGCCTCAACAGGGCCTCCGTCAATACCTCAATGGCCTCCTTCCTAGTTCCTTCATCGATTATTTGGTTCGTCAGCGACGCATTCCCCGCCTGTGTGCACCTGTCCCCGTAGAGCCTTAGGTTGCTGGGGACTTCAATAGCCATTATGTATCCATTTGTTTTTCTTAACCGTTTAGTTGATAAGTTACTTTCAGTGTTAGGGTTGAATTATTGACGTCGGCCAAGGCTGAACTCATCACTTGTCAGGGCGGGGTTTTCGTCATTAATTATAATTTGGCGTAGTCCCTCTTTAATTCCTTACTTAATCCTGTTTATTAATTCGTTCCTGACCTCCTTACCGAGTTTCGTGAGTATTCCCCATGCCGCGAGCACGCCTGTAGCCGCCGCCACGTTTATGCCCCTGGACAGCCCAGCGCCGTCTCCCGCTGCGAATATGCCATCCACCGTAGTCTCCATGAACTTATTAACGACAGCCCTCATGCTGTAGTACTTAATTTCCGGCGCATAGAGTAGTGTGTACTTTGAGGCGAGTCCAGGTATTACGTTATCCACCTTGTGGAGAAACTCCAATAGGTTGTCCAGTACCCTGTGCGGCAGTGCCATTCCTATGTCGCCCGGTGTCACAATCTTCATGGTTGGCTCAATGACATTCCTCCTAATCCTATCCCAGGTCGACCTCCTACCATCCTCAAGGTCACCAAGCCTCTGTATTATTGGCCTACCACCGCCAAGCTTCGTGGCTAGTCTCGCAATTGATTTGCCGTACTCAATGGTGTCCTCCATCGGGTCTGTAAGCCTGATGGATGTTAATAATGCAAAGTTTGTGTTGTTGCTCTTCCTATCCACGTAGGTCTCCCCATTAACACCCACTGTACCATCATCATACCTCTCCATGACCACGAAACCTCCTGGGTTAACGCAGAATGTCCTGACCTTATCATCATGAGACTTCGTGTACATGATTATCTTCGGATCCATGTAGAGGTTAGTTATTGGGTCCATGACGTATTTGGGAACCTCAACCCTAACACCAACATCGAGTGGGTTGGGCATCAACTCAATACCTAGTCTCCTCGCTTCATCCCTAAACCACTCAGCCCCAGCCCTACCGGGCGCCGCGAGGACTGTCCTCGCCTCGATAACGCCCCTCCTGGTCTTTAACGCGAAGTGGCCGTTACTCCTCTCGATATGCTCAACAGAGACGCCAATGGCAAATTTAACGCCAGCCTCTGTTAAGTATGAGGCAAAATTCTCAATGACCCTCGTGGAACCGTCAGTACCAATGTGCCTCTGCCTAATGGGCACGAGTTGAGCACCAACCCGAGCCAGTGACCTCTGGTACTCCTCAAAGGTTGGTCCCTTGGGTTCAAAGACCCTGTCTTGAGGAGCCCCAAACTTCAGGAAGACCTTGTCAACATAATCAATGAGTAGGTTCGCGGCGTCCCAACTATTTAGGAGTTCCTGGAGGTCACCACCAATGTCAGGCCTTAAATTAATGATACCACTACTGAACAGTCCAGCACCGCCAATACCGTGGGTTATATGACACGGCATGCACACGCACTTACCAATCTTAGCCAATGGACAATGCCTCTGCCTAGGCATGTAACCCTTATCAATGAGTACCACACTCACGTCCCTCGCATTCTCAACAATCTCGTAAGCGGCAAATAGGCCCGCCGGGCCTCCGCCTACTATGGCTACGTCGTAAATCATGGCCCTACCACCTCACGGCGCAGGTCAATCATGTCCATCGAATCCTCCCCAGTACCTATTAACGTGACCGGGACCCTCAACGCCTCACTAATACTCTCAATCCACCTCCTCGCCTCAACAGGTAAGTCACTCCACCTCCTCTTACCGCGGGCGCCTGGAAATAACGCATCAAACTTCGTAATAGCTATTTGAGTCGGCCTATTAAGCATGACGGCCCTCCTGGCTAGGTCCAGGTTAAACGGCGCTGCACGCCTAGGTCTCCCAGTCACAGTACCCCTCTCGGCCCAACCTCTCGCAATTACCTCATCCATACTTAACTCACCAGGTAATTCACCAGCCCCAACCCTGGTTACATACGCCTTAAACACCAGGACTATGTCGGTGACGAGCCTTGGGCTAACCCCAACCTCACTAATCACACCAGCCGCCGTGGTATCCCTGGAGGTTACAAATGGGTATGTACCGTGATAAAGGCTTAGGAAGGTTCCCTGGGTCCCCTCAACAATCACGCCACCGCTCCTGTCTAACTCCTCATTAACTTCCCTACTAACGTCCGTTATTAAATCCCTGAGCTCGGGGAATTCCTTGGCAGTCTTCAAAACCCTCAGCACCCTATCAACCATTGCTGCGCCCACGCCCTGACCAGTTGATCCAATGATCTTCATTAAGTACTCATTACTCCTTTCGCTCTCCACGTGTTTGTCCTCAATAACGCCGGCATTAGCGTCAACCCAAACCCTACCCCTACTGCCCGTCTCCTCGATCTCCCTGAACAATACATCAATCTTAAGCAGTGCGCCGGGCGCGATCATGAGTCTCGTGGTTTCATTAACAAAGCATGAGGGTAATATCCTGAGCTTCCAAGTCTTTCTGTTGAAATTGACCGTGTGGCCCGCATTTATGGAACCGGTCCTAACGCAAATGGCTGGTTTATCCACAAGGCCTAGGTATGACACCACCTTGCCCTTACCTTCATCACCAAACCATCCACCGACAACAACCGTTAGCGGCACTTTTTAACTTATGATATTAACACTTATTTAAATATTGCTCCAATAGGCAGGCGTAATACATGTCCATGACTGTTGAATAAGTTTTTTAAATAACAGTACGGATAAGTACTGTGGGCTACATATCGCCGCTGGATGATAGGTACTACGAGGAGTTGAAGGACTACGCAGCCGCTGTTTCCGAGAGGGCGTTCGTTAAGTATAGATTGAGGGTCGAGGTATTATACCTAGACTTACTGGTTAATGTATTGGGTAGGGTGGGCCTAATAAAGCCCTTGGACGGTGATGAGAGGGCTAGGCTTTTGTCATTGAGCTTTGATGATAATGACTATACGTCATTTAAGGAGATAGAAGATAAGCTCGGCCATGATGTGAAGGCAATCGAGTACCTATTAAGGGAGAAGTTAAGTAATGTGGGCCTCGGCAAAATCGTGCATTTGGTGCATCTAGGCTTGACCTCCGAGGACGTGAATAACCTAGCCCTCGGGATCCTCATCAGAATAGCCACTTATAAGTACCTAATGCCCGAGTTAACCATGTTACTAAGTACATTGATTAGCCTCATGGAGAAGTATGCAGACCTACCAATGCTTGGGAGGACCCATGGGCAACCAGCGACACCGACGACCCTCGGCAAGGAACTTGCTTACCACGCCTGCAGGCTGGCCCATTGGTTAAGCGTGATCGCGGACATCAAACTGCAGGGCAAGGTGTCGGGGGCCACTGGGTCAATGGCCAGCTTCCCAATGATTAGTAGGGACGTTGATTGGCCGCAGGAATTGAATATATTCGTTAGGGGGCTGGGTTTCGAGCCTGCACTCATCACAACACAGATACTGCCCCCTGACTCATTGGTTCAATTACTAACGTCCATTGGCCTAATGTCTCAGGCACTCATTAACCTTGCCCAGGACTTATGGATGTACAACATGCTTGGTTACATACGCATCCAGGGAAGGCCCGTAGGCTCCTCCACAATGCCCCATAAGGTCAACCCAGTGGATCTTGAGAATGCCGAGGGTAATCTGAAGCTTGGTTCTTCAATCCTCATGGAGATCAGTAGGCATATCCAGGTGAGTAGGCTTCAGAGGGATTTAAGTGATTCAACGATTAAGAGGAACATTGGGCTTGGCATCGGCCACGTGATACTTGGCGTAAGGAGGTTAAACACAGTATTGAGTAGCATCAACGTTAATGAAGATGCCATAAGTAGGGATTTGAATGAGCATTGGGAGGTCCTTAGTGAGGCTGTCCAGGTTAGGCTTAGGGCATTGGGTATGGCCGATGCCTACGAGAGGGCATTGGCAATATTCAGGGGATCTAGGATGGGGATGGAGGATTACAAGAAGGCGTTGGGAGAATTAGGCGTTAATGATGATATACTGCGTGGGCTAAGCCCGGATAAATACGTTGGTTACGCCAGGGAACTGGCTATGAGCTGCGTAAGCCATTGTAAATACACACTGGAGATAATTAAGTCCAGGATGAATTATGAGATTAATAACTTGAAAAACCTTGGGTTCTTAAGTTAGTATTACGGGCGTCACGACTAATTAAAATAACTCATGCAGTAATTAGTGTTGTTATGAATATTATTACGTGCAGAGTAATAAGTACGAACTAAGGAGGAAGTCGATAAGTATTACCGTGAAGGAGTTGTACATGTTATTCATGTATGGTGATCACACATACAGGTTAATAATTAGGAGGGATGATGATTGTGCACGGTTAATCCTAGTAAGTGATGATTATGAGGAGATAGAGAGTAAGTGCCTAGACAATGTGGGGTTAAACACAGTAATGAATTTCCTAAGGACAGCATTACCACACTAAACAAACCACCTCATTATCAGTGCCAGGACAAAACCTATAACCGCAGCAATGATTATTGACGGCACAGCCTCAACAGCCCTCCTCAACCTAACCCAAAACCTCCTAATGGCACTCGGCCTCCTGTAAATAATAAACTCAATACTTAACGAACTAAAACTACCCCTGACGTAGTAAGCCCTAACCACACCCCTAAACCCAGAATCGCGCAAATCCCCTGCAAGTTTAGCTAAAGCCTTGTTGGGCACTAACAAGGAAGTAATAAAACCAATTAATATAAGTTATTTCCACTTAACACGTAAATTACTCGCCACATCACCTGCACACTCATACGTAGCATTGAAAATTTTAATTACATAGCAAGATTAAAATCCCCGTTTTACTAAATCTAGTTACTAGATTTACTATGATTGAGGAAACGAAAATAACCAGGAATTACCAAATAACAATACCAGCAACCATTAGGAAAAAGCTTGGGTTGAAAGTTGGGGATACACTCATAGTTAAACTTGAGGGTGACCGAATAATCCTTGAACCAAAGAGACGGAGTATCACGGAGATAAGGATTAGGCTGGGTAGAAAAGTTGATTGGAGATATGTTGAGGAGACCATAAGAGAGGTAATCGAGAAGGGGTAGTATGAGTTTTGTGGTTGATACAAACGTAATCATCGACGTAATTTTAGAGGATGATGTAAATCACGATAGGGCGGTGAATACCTGGAACTCCTTGAATGAAGCTTACGTACCAATAATCTCACTTATAGAGTACTTATAGAGTTAGGTTAGGGCATTATAGGTGAGATTTTACGAGATCCTAAGATTAAGGTCGTTGAAAATAATACATCAGGACATATACTTCGTCATTAACCATAAGGATTACATTAAGCATTATGATTATTTCAACGACTTATTAATACTAAGTGCGGCATTAAGGTTAAACCTGCCGTTAATTACATTTGATGAGGAATTATTAAACCTATATAATAAACTTAGTCATAAACTTAGGTCGTAAGTACGTAAACAAAGCACTAATTTGATCTTTTTTATTTTCAATTACTAAAGCGCTAAACTTTAATGCCTGCCGTAGTCCTTAACGACCTTGCCGAAATCAAGTACATAGTCGAAAGTCCCATAAACACACTTAATGATCCTCCTCGGCCCTAACCTATAGAGTGGGTCAATATCACTCTTATTATTAAACATTAAGGTGCAGGGACCGGTCCAAACGCTCTTCGGAGTTAACCTATGCCTATACCTATCAACCAGTTGAATAAGCGGCTCAGCACCATCACCAGCCGGTGGAATAACCTTAAGGGCAAGCCTAGTGATCGGTAACGGCTCAATCCTTGCAGGTTCCTCAGGCCTAATAACGGCAGTGACTAGCCTTAAGCCCTCAGGTCTCTCGAGAAATCCATAGACCAAGTCAAAGCTCCTCTTGATATCGAGGACCGCAAACTTCTTAGGCACACCCCAGATTTCCCTACCCGCGGCTAAGCCGACGTCGCTATTAACATAGTTATAAGCCGTATAGTACTTCTCCTGACCATCAAGCAGCACCTTAATGTCAACCGCAAACTCATTATATGGCCCAAGGGTGCTAAATGGGAATTTAAAAAACGTGATTATAGCCTCAGTGGGTACTGGGACTTCAAGATCCTCAGGAACAACCTCAGCTGCACCCTCTGGATCAGCCTCGAAGAATACTTGCAAAACCTCGGCGTCGGGGAAGTACTGAGGCAGCTTTGCGAAGAGGGGTGTATTACCTGGCATTGACCAAAGACTCTTAATGGGAAGTTTACCCTTTATTCTGTCCTTGCTCATCAATTTGACTGTGTCTTAATATTAATATTTAATAGTGTTGCTTGCTGATTTGTTTTCGTGTCCCTTGATTGGTTTAGGACCTTGAGAGATGTTGTTGTGGGTAGTCTTAAGGATTCGTGGCTCCCGTTTCCCGTTGATAAGTCGATTTGCACTAAGTGGAGGGAGGGCTTGTCCTTTGATAGTGATAGTAATACCATACTTTACACCTCATGCCTCTACCAACTGGCCCCAGTCATTGAGAGGGCTGTGGCTGAGCTTGAGAGGTTTGGCGTCACCAAGGGCGGCGCGTTGGCTAGGTTGACGGCCATTGGCGCGAGGGTCCTTGGTAGGGCATTGCTGAGGCCCAGTGATGAGGAGCTTAATAGGGCTAATAGGGTCGTTAGGAGCATCTATGGCGCGCTCAAGGCCTTAGGTGTTAGGTTCAGGGTCCTTGATAATGAGCCGTATAGCGGCGCGCTGCTTTACGAGCTTGGCTTTGTTGATGAGTTCGCGGATTACGCGAGAAGTGTTTACAAGGTCTTTAGGGACAATAACGTGAGTGAGGTAATAACCATCGACCCACACACCCAGTACACACTCGAGAGGCTTTACCCTAGGTACGTGCCTGAATTTAACATTAAGGTTAAGAGTTACCTGGACTACCTCGACCCAGGCAAGGTAAAGGTTAGGCTTAGTGAGTTCACTATTCATGACTCATGCCTATACGCCAGGTACCTGAACAAGTATGACCTGATTAGGGGTTTGCTTAGGGGTAAGGCCAATGTTAAGGAGGACCCGGTAATAACGGGTAGGGATACCTCACACTGCTGTGGTGGGCCCATTGAGTCCACATACCCAGAAATCGCCGGTAAGGTCGCGAGCAATAGGGTTAGGGAGCTGACTAGGTTGTCCAGGAACATAGTTGTCCAATGCCCAATATGCTACGTAAACCTGAGGAGAGGCATCAAGCTCAGTGGTGTTGAGGCTAATCTATACGACATTGCCGAAGTCATTGAGGTGAGTGGGTGATGATGAGTTTAAGGGAGATTTACGAGGAGGTCAGGAAGTGCCAGTTCTGCGGATTCTGTGAGCTCCCATGCCCAACCTTCAACGCACTACGTAGTAGGGCCTATGGACCCAGGGGCAGAATAAATCTAATCAAAACCTTAATTGAAAATGGTTTTGGTCAGGATAAGAACGCGGAGATGGGCGTTGACGTTATTAATTCAATAATGACCTGCCTACACTGTGCCGCCTGTGATACGCAGTGCCCAGCGGGCATTAAGATCGCAGATACAATACATAGTTTCAAGGCAATTATCCTGAAAACAATGCTTAAGTAATAGTGATCTAGAATAAACAATATGTCCCAGAATAAGGGTGATGTGATTAAGGAGCTTGAGACCGTGTTTAGGGATAGGTTGTTCACGGAACCGCACATACTCGCCCTGTACAGTCATGATGCGTCTTCCGAGGTTGGTGTTAAGCCAATGGCCGTTGTTCAGCCGGTGAGTGTTGATGAGGTTGTTAGGGTCGTTAAGCTCGCCATTGACTATGGCTTTAAGATCGTACCCGTCGGTTCATCAACAAGCCTATCTGGCAATGCCACGCCTAAGCTTGAGAATACGGTGATTGTTTCCCTGGAGAGGATGAACTCAATAATTGAGGTCTCGGACATTGATTGGTACGCGAGGGTTCAACCGGGCATTAAGGTTGATGAGTTGAACCTGGAATTAATGGGTTACGGCCTTCAGTGGCCCGTGGATCCAGCATCATCTAAGACCGCCACGGTTGGTGGTGTAATTAGTAATGGCGGTGGTGGTATGCGTGGTGCTAAGTATGGACCTGCCTCACACTGGGTCCTCGGTCTTGAGGCGGTTATTGGAACTGGCGATGTCATTAGGGTTGGCTGTAGGACTGTTAAGTGTAGGGAGGGTTACAACCTGGTCCAGGTCTTCATTGGCTCCGAGGGGACCCTGGGCATAGTCACTGAGGCAACACTTAGGTTGACACCGCTGCCGGAGTCCTTCGTGGGGGTGATGGCTAGGTTTGGAAATGCTGAGTCCCTGGTCGATGCAGTGATTAGGGTCAGGAGGGATAAGCTGTGGCCTATGGTTACGGAATTCATCGATGACATAACAGCCCAAATACTCAACCTTGAGCCCGGTTACTACCTGTGGATTGGGGTTGATACGTATACAGGTAGTGAACAGCAAATACTGTCTAAGCTAAGCGCTGACATATCATCGAGTGGCGGTGAGATAATTAGTAAGGCGTCCACGTGGCAGGAATTCTCAAAGATACTGGAGCCAAGGAGGATGCTCTACTCAGCAACGCTTAAGGCCGCATTTAATGATTATGGGACAGACGTGTTCGTAGCCTTCGAAGACGTCGCAGTGCCGATGAGCAAATTACCTGAGGCCGTCAGAGAAATACAATCATTGGGTAAGAAATACAATGTTAAGATGAACCTCGGCGGGCACATTGGGGATGGAAACCTACACCCATCCGTTTGGGCTAGGCGCTCTGATAGGGATGAGATGGATAGAGTCCTAAGGTTCTTCGAGGATGTTGGTAAACTAGCCATAAGGCTCAGTGGCACGGTTAGCGCAGAGCATGGTATTGGGACCCAGAAGAGGGGCTTGTTGAGGGAGGCAATTAGCAGTAGGAATGGTGGTAATAGTGATATGGTTATTGGGCTAATGAAGGGTATTAAGAGGATATTTGACCCACACGGAATATTCAATCCAGGAAAAATCTTCGATTAATTTAACGTTATTTTCACATAAATTAAGTTTGATTATATAATTTCAATCACTACTGACGTTAGAAGGCCTTATGGTCAGTATCTTAACGACGTCGCCAGGACCAATGCCATACAACTCCCTAACACTCCTCGGTATTGTGAATTGCCTGGAATCCGTGTGCCTAGTCCTCAACAACTTAACGCCTTTTAACTCAATCACGAAGCCCTTATACTCAAGCTCAACATCAGCAAATCTTAAATGAGTGATACCCAGCGCCCTGACTAGGCTCGCCGGTAATAGGACTTGGTTATTTATGTACACCCTAACCACGAAGGGAAGTGTCGTCACGTTAAACCTCTCCAACTTCCTACGTACAGTCACCCTAACAACCACGTTTACCACCGATCAGTTCCTCAACACTACCACACTTAAATAATACTCCGTGAAAAACACGTGAAACCAAATTGAAAAAGCACCAACATACACAGTGGTAAATAAAGGTTTCACGTAAGATAAAGAACAGAAAGAGATTTAAAGAAAGAATTGAACATAAATTAAATGCCAAGCAAGGCGTTGGGGACAGGAATGTGCCCAAGATGCGGAAAACCAGGAACCGTAGTGATAAAGGCAGGAAACTACGTATACATCAAGCACGGAAACACTTGGCACTACATAGGAACAATAGACAAAGTAAACCTAAATAAAATACTAATAAAAGATAATACAATACTAGAAGAATTAAAAGAAAATAATTTGAAACATGATCATAAATATATTAAAAATCACAAGATAAAAATATTACCAGTCATTTTTGCATTAGTAATTATTTCGATTATAACTCTTAGTTTAATATTTTTAATGCTATATAACCATAATAATAAACAAAATATAAATAATTTTGGGGTAAATGCTGTTCTGACGGGCTGTCATTATATTAAGTCTGCTAATGATACCATATTTTTCATTTCGTGTAATATTACCAATGTAAATGTATCTAATAATCATTTTAATATAAAATATATAAGCAATTTAACGGATTACAATGTTACAGCTTATAGTTTCAACTATTTAAAATGAATATATATACTGTTGTTATAGTAACGGTATATGGACTTATATTATAAATAAGAACATACCACGTTCCAGGGCCCGGATCAAAGATTACGAATGCAGAACCCCCACTTACTGAATAACCATAACCAGAACCTGTATTTGCATTTATTACTCCAATAAGTAAATTAGCGTATGAAGGAGTCCATTGTACATATACTGCTAATTCCTGACCTGAACTTAATGTAACTGGCCCAGCTAATATACCTGTGTTAGGTGGTAATGTTATCGGGTCTGTTCTATGAGTTGGTGGTAATGTTTTTAGTTTTAGTGTTGTTATTTCCTTGATTATTGTTACGCCTGGTGTGTCTGGCTTTATCTTTGTTACTTGCATTGCCATTGTTGTTCCTGCCATTAGTGTTACTACGAGTAGTAACGCGGGTAGTACTAGTGCTAGGGCTTTTCTCGTCATAGGTAATAGCTATGTTTAATATTTTTAAATATTACCTCTGTAGTACTTTCGATGTACTTTGTTCTTTATTCTATTTTATTATTTCAATCTGTAAAGAAAATTCTTTAGAAATAGAAAAACGAGAAATAGATTGGAATTAACAGGTTGAACGAAGCCTATGGCTCAGCACTCGGCAAACTCGTCACTACTCTGGCAGGCGAGGTCCCTACTCATCACCGGGATTAATTACTGCAGAGCTTCTTAAAGCCTTGGGTTACTACATTAATTACATAATTATTCATATAAATATTTATTAATACTGTGTAGAAATACATGTGTAATTTTACATATATAATGGATAATATACACGGATTATGCAATAATGCTTATTAATCAGTTAAAATTAGGTATTCATGGTGGTTGTATGAGAGCGATCGACCTCGTTAAAAGGAGGCCCCTTGTCATTACTGAGGATAGGCCGTTTATTGAGGCTGTGGATTTAATGGCTAAGGAGAATACTGGTTCTGTGGTTGTGGTTGAGGACTTGAATAGTATGAAGTTGCGTGGTATAATAACTGAGCGTGATGTGATTAGGGCCTTGGCTAATAGGCTTCCGCTTGATACTCCTGTTGGTAAGGTTGGGACTATGGGTCCTAGGGTTGTTAGGGCTAGGGTTGATGATTCCGTGGGGACCGTGGCCTCCCTAATGGTTAATTATAGGGTTAGGCACGTTATTGTGGTTGATGATGAGGATAGGGTTGTGGGTGTTATTTCAATTAGGGACTTGCTGGGTGACTTGGATGCCGTTAGGGAGATTGCGAGGCTTGATAGGTATCCGAAGGTTAGAGAGTGATCTTTAGTATTTTGTAAATGAACGCTGACATTACTATTAAAACCCCGGTCATAACCCAACCAAGCGCCCCAAGGTATTGTATTGCGTAACTCATTACCACGCCTATTATTGAGCCTATTATTGATGATACTGTGAATAGGTAGCTTGTTGATTGGGCGATTAGTATTGGGCTTACGAGTTCATGCACGAGGTATAGCGTTAGTAGTAGGATTAGTGTGAATATGAAGCCCACGATCACGGGAATGAATAACTGAGCCTTGGCAAGCCCCATGGGCATGGTCACCGCGCCGAGGGCTATGGTTAGGTAGAATAGCATCTTACGTCTCTCCATCTTTAATGAATGCCTAAACCTGTATAGCAGTGGTGTTAGGGCTAGTGGAACCGTTAATTCCGCAATTGCTGGGTAACCACCTAAATTAACGATTAATGGTAGTAGGCTTAGGTATACACCCCAGGGTATTGAGAAGGCTATTGATATCATGAGTACGTCTGGGTTATTCATGACGGCCATTACCGATACACTCTTTATTATCACGGCATCCTTCATCGTGAGGAGAACGAGGATAGCGAGGGCCAGGGAGGCTATGCCCAGGTATAGCACGGCGCTCTGCGTAATACCCACTATCACTAGTGATGAGAGGAGCATTAGTACTGTTATTGAGGATAGGTAGGTAACCTGGACCCACCTGGTCAACCCCCTAATACTCCACCAACCAAGTATTAGTAGGAGTGATGGCATTAGGTATAGCCCAAGCCCCATGCCTGCTAGGAACCTGAGTAGTAATGCTGTGTGGTAACTACTCGTTGTTGAGAATATGAGGGATAATCCATTGAGTAATAGGCCTAGGAACATGGAGACTCTATTGCCAAGTCTACTGAATAGGAATGTTGCTGGTAATTGTGTTGCTGCGAAGCCTATCATCGCGGTTGCCATGGGTACTACGTAATAAACAGCGCTGAGCACGACCTTCCTTATCGTCATTATGTCGAACATTATGGTTGATACGCCCAACCAATTAATCATTATTAGTGATAGGCCTGCTATGCTAATTCCAAGTACGTAATAGGCCTTCTTGATGACTAAAGCGTCCAATTCCTCAATGGGCCTATTATTAATCCCCACATGAAAACTGCATTAAAGCCCCTTATCAAGGTTTCTAACTATTGACAGTTAAGATAAAGAGATTGGATAAATTCACGCCTGTGAATCGTCACTTAACTGCTCATCGGAGTCCTTATTCATCTTAATGGTTATTACGGCCTTACTTACCTCCTCCTTAATCCTCTCCCTGAACTCTCCGTACTGCTCAATTAAAGAGCCCAACTTCTCCTTGTACCTCTTAAGCACTAGGTTGAAGCTGCCAACGGCTATGTACTTAATAAGCCTCTTAACAATGAAGTTCTCAACCTTCCTAGTTATTAAGTCACTAAAGGCCTTGGCCTCCTCGAAGGACTTTATCAAAGCCTTAAGAATAAACTCACGCCTCAGTGGGTCATCGAGTATCTTATCCAGCACCGTGAAGTCCCTCCTCCTAAGTGCACCCATTGGTATGAAGGGTAGTGGGAACGTGAGCACCCTAAGCCTCTTCAACCTGTCGAGTAATTCAAGGCTCTTTATAACATCATCATCAGTTTCGCCCGGCAGGTTGAGGATCATTGTACCAACAACAACCCAGTAATTATCGTTGAGTATTCCAATGGCCTCCTCAACAACGTCGGGGTACTGCTCAGGCTTATACGGCAATGCCTTACCCGCCATTAACAGCCTTAATAATCTGGGCGAGCCAGTCTCAATACCCATTTCAATGAAGTGCCAGGTACCGCCTTCATTCATGTACTCAGAGACCTCCTTAACCATCTTAGGAGCGTACTTCACAACGGCTGCCGTTGTGAAGTCTGTGGTTATTTCGTAATCGTCCCCGTAAGACTTAACGAGTTTATACGCCTTAATTGTTAGGTCTAGGACCTTGTCAGGGTTTGGCTCAATGCCCTTCGCACCATACCTAAAGAACTCATCACTATGGAGTGTTATTTCCTTAAAACCACCAACCTCAATATTCAACTTTATCTCCCTATCGATGTGCCCCTCGAATGGGAATGACCTAATCATTCCGCTAAGCGTTGGCGTGCAGAATTGACAACCCCTGCCGCAGCCCCTCGTGACCTCAACCATACCGCCAATTGAGGGCGTGACTATGGTTGGGACCATATCTATCGGCACTGGCCTATGGGCTACCACCCTACTCGGCACCGGTTCACCCTTCATTATCTTATCAAATAATTGCGGGCCATCCTCCTCAAACTCGCCCTCATAAACAACGTCAATGCCAAGCTCATCCTGCCTACCGGTATCCACGATCTGCCAACCAGCGGGGCCTCCAACAACAATCTTGAGATGGCTCCTATGTCTCTTAATTGCTGGGTGATTAATGACTTGTAGGAATGACTTGGCTATGTATGGTAAGCCCCTATACGGTAAGTCAGCTAGCTTCAATATCCAATACAGAATCCCTGAACCAAAGCTCAGTCCTAATGGGTCCATTACGTATATACCCACAATTCGTGTATTGGGCCCAATTACCTTATCGAGCTTATATGGATCGGCAACTATTACGTCATTTCTCGTGTAACCATGGGCAAGTAACGCAGCCTCAACCTTAGCCAAGCCATAGGGGGCTCTTAAAACCCTACCATCTTTATCACTCTTAACCCTGAAGAATCTGCGGGCAACCCAATCCCTGAAGTAGTTCTCCGGTATTGCACTTGCAAATCCGACCACGGATGAACCGTGTGTATCGCTCATTGTCGCGATTTCGCCCGTTAAAACGATTGGATATCCACCGAATGACACAGACCTACCACATACCTGTAGTAAATAAAAACCCTTCTTCATTAATATAAACTACTGGCTTCGCGTAGTTTAATATAGGAATTGAAAGTTAGCTAATACCCTTCCTTGGAGTCCTCGCGCCGCAAGCCGTGCACACGAGCACGTATATCCTACCCTCCCTCTCAAGGTAGGTATCTATTGAGTGGCACACGGGGCACTCAACATAGAACTTAATATACCTCTCATAAACAGCCTCAAGGGTCCTCGGACTCCTCTCAGCGTATAAAACAAACGTATTGCCCTCAATATTACCTGGAAGTGCCAGCTCCTTAAGGAAGAACCTCGCTATGTGTGTTGGGTCCCTATTAAGTCTTTGAGCAACATCCCTGAAGTTCTGGATAATCGTCTTCTTAGGCTGAACTAATATGCTCAACTTAGGTATCTCCTGCCTTCTCTGAATCCTAGGTGTTATTAATGTATAGGCCTTATCCAATAACTTCATATAAAGCTCATCATAATTAACATCACTCGACATACCAACGTTAGGAGAAACTAATACTTAATAAATTCTTACTTCCATGATTTACGTTATTAATCTATCTAGGCCACGGTCAGTCTGGTTTAAAGTCTCTGCGTTTTAATAAATCATTAATGACCTTACTCGTGATTAAAACCGCTAATAGGCGTGGAATGCTTCACGAAATAACCGGCGTTATTAAGGATTATACAAGCATTGAGTGGGTCTTCGTATCCATACCCTCAGAGACCGAGAGGGTAATTGCCATGAGACTCAGCGACTCCTTACCAATAAGCGCCATTGATAGGTTGAAGAGCATTAATGGCGTTCACGATATCTGGGCAAGCCATGAGGCACCCATGGAGCTGGTGGGCTTTGATAAGGAAATCCTTAGAAGTATATTAATGCACATGGTTCAAAGCGGTGGGGAGGTTCACGCATTCCTAACAAAACTTGGTTACGAGATGGGCTTGTCAATGGCCAGCACAATGCTTAGGACCAAGTATGAGATTCCATCAAATGCCGCGATGAATAAGGTCCTTGAGACCGCCATAAACATGCTCGTGGTTATGAACTTAACGAGAAGTGTTGAGAACATAAGCGTGAGTACGGATAAGGGTGGGCACGTGGTTAATATATCGTTGCTAGAGCCCTTTGACTTAGATGCTGGGTTACCGTTTACTAGGGGTTACCTACTTGGGTTGTTGAAGGTGCTCCTTAAGTGTGATTGTAGCCTTGATGCAGTAATAAATAAGTCGAGGGTAACCTTCTACATCAAGGGTAAGTAAATTCAATTCCAATGTCTTAATCATTATGAAACAAAACAAATTGTAATTAATATTTAAATAGACGGAGGTGGCATAGCAATCGGTGAGTTCCCTTTGGAGAGTTGGGTTAGGTCTTTAATCGATATAATGAAGAGAAGCCTTGATTCCAATGGTTTACCAATACCGATGGATAAATCCTACTGTACCGAGTGGGCTAAGGACCTTAACATACCCAGGGGTGGTGATACGATAATTTACACGTCATGCCTATACCAAATGGCACCCATGATTAATCAATTAGTGCCATGGATAGAGAAGGTCAGGGGAACACCATTAAGTGGGTTGGCTGGTGTGCTTTCTAGGTTTGCGGGTTTTGTGATAAAGCCGAGTAGGGCGGATATCGATAGAGCCAATAACATACTTAAGAACATTGCCAGGTCATTGATGAAGGCTGGCATAAGCTTTGGCTTCCTCTACGAGGATGAGCCATACAGCGGCGCACTGCTTCATGAAATCGGGGCTGAGGATGCGTTCCTTGAGTACTTCGAGAATACGGTCCTCAAGACCTTCAGGAAGTACGGAATTAGGAGGATCATAACGATCGATCCACATACCCATAACATACTGACAAACGTGGCGCCAAACTACTTCAAGCTTGATTTTGAGGTTGTGAATTACCTGGATCTAATTAGGGGCATTAAAGTAAGGCCTAAGATGAGCGGTGATGTGGTTATTCATGACTCATGCCTATACGCCAGGTACCTGGGTAAGTACGATGTGTACAGGTCGATACTCGATAATGCCGGTGTTAAGCACCTTGAGGACCCATTAATAACCGGTAGGGACACATCAACCTGCTGCGGAGGGCCACTTGAATCACTCAGCCCGGAGCTTTCTAGGAAGATTGCTAAGATTAGGATTGAGAATTTGGCTAAGCTGTCAAAGACTGTGGTGACCGTATGCCCAATATGCTTAGCAAACCTCAGTAGGAATGCTGAGGGTGTCGTTCAGATCCTGGACATAAATGAGGTCGTCGAGGCGGAGTAGGCTTTAAATAATAATCCTAATCAATAATGATCAATGATGATGCGATGGCTGTCCAGACCAATGACGAGTAAGGTGTTAGCTGACTACGTCTAAGAAAGTGTTTTTATTCTGGTCTGCCTACGCAGATTTTAATGAGCTTCACACCCGTGTATGAGAGGGACTTGGAAGTACCCATAAAAATAAGTAAGTCAACGAATGAGGATGCGAGGAGAAAGAGACTTGAGAGGTGGCCCAGGGAGGCTGGCTTATCGGTGCCTCTTGACGATTCTGGCACGAGCTTCATGCAGTTGGTTAAGTCCTTCTCCACGGACTACGGCCTAACACCTGGCGAGAGGGTGTGGGATGTTAAGGATGTCGGTGGTAAGTACAGCATTAACATGGTTTGGAAGTTGATGAGGGGCAGCGAGGAGAAGGGCTATGCCAGGGTTACCGGTGAGATACCGCTGACGCCAACCGGTGAGGAGGGTAACAACGTAGTTTATACTGCGAGGCTTAGGTACGTGATTGAGATTAGCAATGATGTGCTTAGTGAGAAGGCAACTGCGGAGAATGTACCCGAGGTTAACCTATTCGGTTAAGATTAGGTAATTCATTTAAAATAATCCTAAGGCATCAATAAAGTGGTGTACGCAGTACCGACCAGGGAATTCGAGAGAAGGCTAAACCTACTTTATAGGGTTATGGATGAGAAGAGATTGGATGCCGTCTACATAGTCAATCCAATAAACATAGCCTACTTCATAGGGTTTTACTACCTACAGACGGAGAGGCCGGTTGCGATTGTTGTGCGTAGGAATGGCGATATCTACTTCCTTGGGCCACTACTGGAGAGGGATCACGTACTGAGCCAAACGAAGCTCGTGAGCAGGGTATACACGTATAGGGATTACCCAGGCGAGGTGCACCCAATACGGTTATTCGCTGATTGGCTCCGTGAATTACACCTGGATAGCTCGGCCATTGGTTATGATGCATCACCAGGTTACGTAAGTTACTGGGGCTATAAGGGACCAAGCCTAACTGATTTATTACCTAATGCTAAGTTCGTGAATATATCAGACGATATTTACTCCATGAGGTTGATAAAGAGCGATGTGGAGATTGAATTGCTCAGGGAAAGCGCTAAGTGGTCAAACCTTGCCCACTCACTCCTTCAGGATTACACGGCACCTGGCATGTATGACTATGAGATATCACTAAGGGCTTCACTTGATGCCTCCATAATGATGAAGAAGGCCTTAGGCCCTGGATATAAGCCACTGAGGTCTGAGTACCCCGCCTACGCAGGTTTTAGGGGCCAGGTTGGTGAGCATGGCGCTTACCCGCACTCAATAAGTGTGGAGAGACCTATTAAGGTCGGTGACGTTTTAGTGACTGGAGCCACCGCAGATGTTGGTGGTTACATGGCTGAACTCGAGAGAAATCTCTTCGTTGGAAAGCCAAGCAATGATGTTGTTAAATACCATGAAACGGCACTTAAGCTTCAGGATGCGGCATTGAACGCTTTAAGGCCAGGGGTTAAGGCCTCCGATGTCGATAGAGCCGTTATAAGGGTTGCCAAGGAACTTGGTGTGGCTGAGTACCTACTGCATCATAGCGGGCATGGCTTAGGGTTGGAAAGCCATGAGGCGCCATTCTTGGATGTTGGCGATGAGACAGTGTTGAGGCCGGGCATGGTTGTTACAGTTGAGCCAGGCATATACGTAAGTGGCCTTGGTGGATTTAGGCACTCAGACACTGTCGTTATCCATGAGGATTATGTCGAGGTAATAACGTATTACCCCAGGGATACCGAGTCATTGACAATAGAGATCTAGCATGATTAAGGCGTATAAATTGGTTTATTAATTACGTTATTACATGAACATAAAGCAATTTTTAACGTATACGGGGGTTATCGCCGCGGTACTTGCCTGGCTATTCATAGCTATTAGCATAAGCGTTAATCCCTGGTTTGTATTCACTAGGAACGCCTTCAGTGACTTGGGAGGACCCTACGCCACTGATCCCTGGATTTACAATTACGGATTAATAACGACATCAGTATTTGTTGACCTATACTCAATAAACCTATTGCTAATATCAAGAAATAAGGTTGAGGACTTCGCCTCAGCATTCGTATTCATCGCAGGGCTATTCCTGGCATTAATAGGGATTTACCACGCTGGAACTCGACCACACGTTTTTGTCTCAACCTGGTTCTTCACGCAAATGGATATGGCGTTGATTACGTGGGGAGTTGGCTCATTAATGGCTAGGGATAGGAGGCTTGGGTTGTTCTCACTACTCCTCGGTGTTGTAGCGCCAATGATAGCGTTGATAATTCCATGGCCATCAGCAGCCACCGAGGAGGCTTATGGAATAGCCGTGATAGACCTGTGGGTAGCCGTGGTCACGTACTTTGATGCAAAGCACTTGATTAAGTGATTGAGGTAGGTGTCAAAACTTGGACTGGAAGAGTGGAGGTAAGATTAATCTTACCTCCACTCTGCCTGCCCAACACGTTCAGTCCCAAAATACTTCATGCCACGATTACTGATTACTGAATTGGCAATTAATGTTTTTAAGGGTCGCCGTTTTAGTCGTATTGATGCCTGATGAGTGGTTGATTAAGGATGTTAGGGGTGTTTTGGATAGGGTTGAGAGGGTTGGGCTTGGGTTTAGGGCTCAAAATCCCAGGTTATTAATTGTCATCTTTTACGACCTCTACTGCCCGGGCTGTGCCCTGCTTGAGGATGAGGCTGGTGATTACCTGGTTGAGTTGTATAGGAATGGTAAGGCGTCACTCTACTTCGTTGATTACCCAGTGCATAGGGGTGTTGAGAAGCTCCATGCAGCGTTTAGATGCATTTACAGGAGGGATCCAATGGTCTTCCTGGAGGTCCTAAAGAGGCATTATGAGGCGTACCTAAGCGGTAAGTTAAAGGGTGAGGAGTCCATTGCCGAGGCTGGTGGCGACTGCGTTAACGAAGAGCTTAAGAGGGTCATGGAGGCTAAGTCCGTGGCCAAGGAGTTGGGTGCCCCGGGTACTCCAACAATAATAATTGGTAACCTTGTTAAGAATGTTGGACAGGGGATATTTGGTTACCCAGGCATTACGAAACTCGCGAAGGCCATTGAGGACCTTTACGTTTATTAAAATCACCTACGGCGCGCCCTAGCCGTTGGTGAGTACCTCCTCCTGACTTGGAGTAGGACTATTAGTATTAGGGCGTTGCCTAGGGCGTTTAATGCCGTACCCACCTCCATGATATTCGGTATTAGGGCTAGCCACATTATGATAGCCACAATCGAGATTATCGCGCCAACTCTACCCACATTACTCCTAAATTGATTGCTGACCATGTAGGCACCCACGTAACTAGATACGGAGAGACCAAGTACCACGCTCACGGCTATTAGGAATAACACGGCGGCTGCCGCCCCATCGCCATATAGGTAGAGTAGGTAGGAGATGGTCATTAGTGGTGGTGCAATGAACATTATGTACCTGTAAATCGTTGATAACCTGCATGAACCCCTATTGACGATGCAGATATTACCCCAGCCAAACATTCCAATGCCAATCCAGAGTATTGCAATGATTAACTGCAGCACGTCATAGGTGAGGTCTGTGAAGCCCATGAGTAGTAAAGCCTTCAGTGCTATGTCTAGTATGAAGCCGTATATTATGGCTGTGAAGCCCTCATAGACACCCCTAACAATGCTCATCAAATTTTAGGAAGTATCAATGGTTTTAAGCAGTATTGTCACAGGCTTAGGATTAAGTAGTTGATTAGGTTCATTATTGGGTGTATTAACCAGGATGGTGGTATCGTTGTTGATAAAACGAGTATCGTGAAAACTATTACCAAGCCCTCAGCCAACCCACCCTTCCAACCAGTCCCCAACTCCCTGGCGAGCCTCACGTAGTAGGGTACCGAGATCACGGAGTTAATTACCAGTAGAACCGCGAGCCAGGTGAGGTTGCCGTAGACCAACGCCAGTATTATGTATAGCTTTGACCAGAAGCCCAGGAGCGGTGGTGTGCCTATGAAGGCCAGGGATATCAACCAGGTACTCACCGCATTATTACCCTTTGAAAATACTGTGTTAAAGAATCCCATTTTGCCGACGGCATTCATGAATAACTGTAGTAATAAACCGACGAGCGCCAGCCCTAGGGTTACGCCCATCTCCTGGGCACCCATTATCGCGGCTGCGAAGGCGGCCATTACATAGCCCATGTTTGCTATTGAGGAATAGGCGAGGACCCTCGGACTCTCCCTACTCGTAAGCGCGCCTATGTTTCCTAGGAACATTGATATCGTCGCGAAGGCGCCGGCTATGTATGCCAGGTAGTAGGGCGGTACCCTGTAGAGGCTCATTGTGGTCAGTGTTATCTTAATGGCGACGATGAATGGGGCTATCTTGGCTATGGAGGCTATTATCGAGACAGGTATTGGGTTACCGGCCGTGAACACGTCGGGAACCCACTCATGCATTGGGGCCACACCAACCTCTAGGGATAGGCCGAGGAGTAGTAGGGAGAAGCCTATTATGTATGTTATTAATGATGGGCCTGAACTAATTATTATTGCGCCCACGAAGAAGAGTACCGTGGCTATTATCATGTTAACCACGTACTTAACACCAACCTCAATGCTCGTGCCTGGATCCCCCATTAGGATCAGTAAGTACGTTGGTGCTGAGACGAGCATTAGCGACAGCAGTGTTAGGGCTAGGTTGCTTGTGTATAGGGCTAGTACCGTGGCTATTATCATTATTGAGATGAGTACGTAATCAACACCCCTTATTGGCGAGTTGAGCCTCATTAAGGTAATTATTCCAAGGATGCCTATGACCACGAGGAACGCGACATATGCCATTAAGTACGTGTTTGGCGCCGCGAGGAGTATTATCATTGATATTGCCGGTGCGATCCACGAGTACCTCCTAGCACCCTCACTGAGTAGTGCCGGTGCTGTGCCAACCACGCTTATTACTGCTGATGCAAGGAGGATGTATGTGTATGGTGTGGACACTTCGCATCACCCCTGTCCACGTGATTTAAGTATTACTCTTCGACTCAACATACTGCTCACCACCAGCCTTAATCTCCTCAACCCTCACGGACTTCCTAACCCTATCCAACGCCATTATAGCCGTTATTAGGGTCATGAATTCTGTGGATGATGACAGTATGGTTACGACGAGTATGCCGAAGGCGACCACGGCATTAACAGCAAAGAGTGGAACCAGCGCTAGGAATATTGCGTTGAACATGAGTTCAAGCGATATTAAAACCCTAATCAGGTCATTAGCCCTCAATGCGCTGTAGTAACCAATCATTAGTATTATTGATGCAAATCCGTAAATTATCGCCGCATTCACGACCTCCATCCCCCACTCACCTCCAGGTAATACATTATTAAACCAATCATTATAGCCATCAAAAGCGAAGCCAATAACGCAATTAGTAATAGGCCATCGGGCGTTGATGCGAAGCTTATCAGTGATTGACTGGTTACCGGCGTCACCTCGTAGTTTGTGAATGCCGAGGCTATGATTATCGCAATTATGAATAGTAGCATTGGTGCTATCCAGGACTTACCAACACCACCCCTGAACTCAACCCTCCTGTATGTGGCTGCCAGGACTATGGTCATGGTTATTGTGGCGCCAACGAATATTAGGTATATTAGTATGAAGCCGTAGGTTATTCCGAACAGGCCATATACCGCGCCAACGAGGCCCGTCGCTATGGCTAAGTATATCGCCGCGTATAGGTTGTCCTTCGTTATGGTTATGCCTATGGCTGATAATACGGCGAAGATGCCAAGTGTTATTAATGCGTCGATGTACGTGCTAACCATAGCAAGGGAAGACATAACTCACGTATTTTTAAGTATAACCAATTGACATCCTTCTATATGCAGTATTTAAGGTCCTTAACCATGGTGGTAATGCAAATTAAGTTGGTCCTTAAGACACCGTGATGGGGCTGGTACTACTCTATACCGGTGATGGTAAGGGAAAGACAACGGCGGCGCTGGGGCTCGTCCTAAGGGCGGTTGGTCACGGCTATAGGGTCGTGATTGCCCACCTAATGAAGACCTTGATATACAGGGGTGAGTACGTCGGTGAGTACCTTGCAATTAAGAAATTCCTTGGTGATTACGTCGACATCTACTCACTGGACCCGGACCAGCACTTAACGCCTAGGGACGTGCTCAGGGCGGCGCTTGATAGGGCTAGGGAGGTTAAGCCCTTCCTACTGATACTGGATGAGGTCAATAATGCGGTGGCCAATGGCTATCTAACGGCTGATGAGGTCATTAATGGCATTAGGTCACTACCGCCTGAGGTTAATGTGGTGTTGACGGGTAGGGATGCGCCTAGGGAGTTCATGGAAATAGCCGACCTAATAACGATTATGGAGTCAAGGAAGCATTACTTCGATAGGGGTATAGTCGGTGTAAGAGGTCTGGAATGGTAATATTCTTTAATTCCCCACAAAGCCATTAACCAATGCCAACACTGAAGTTTAGGGATGATAGGCCCACGCTCATCGGCGTTGTGCACTTACCGCCATTACCAGGCTCTATTAGGTATGGTGGACTGGACATCAGCACGATCGTGGACTTCGCCGTTAGGAATGCCAGGGTGCTTGATGAGGCTGGCTTTGATGCCGTGATACTCGAGAACTACAACGATTATCCATTCAGGGTTAGGGTTAGGGAGGCTGAGACCATAGCCTCCATGGCGATAATAGCCAGGGAGGTGGTCAGGTCGGTGAATATACCCGTGGGCATCAACCTACTGAGGAATTCCGGCCCAGAGGCAGCCGCGATAGCAGCCGTGACCGGGGCATCCTTCATTAGGTCAAACGCCTACTGCGAGGCGGTGGTGAGTGTCGAGGGGTTGATAGAGCCGGTGGCCAGGGAGGTCCTCGAGGTAATGACGAGGCTCAACACAAAGATCACGGTGCTCGCCGACATATTCGTTAAACACGCAAGCCCACTGCACAGGATGACCATTGAGGACGTGGCCAGGGACTGCGTGGAGAGGGCCCTGGCCGACGCACTCGTGATCACGGGACCAAGGACCGGTGAACCACCAGACCCACTACTCCTTAGGCGCGTCGTTAAGGCGATGAATGCCAAGGTACTCGTGGGAAGCGGCATAAACCCAAATAATATAGGCGATTACAGGGAGGCCCACGGCTTCATAGTGGGCACATACCTAAAGGACGAGGAAGGACAAATAGACCTGGCAAAGGCCAGAAACATGGTAAACGCAGTAAAGGCATTAACAAAGCCGTGAATGAGTACCCACGACCCAGGAAATTGCATTACTTGTCAAAACTTGGACTGGAAGAGTGGAGGTAAGATTAATCTTACCTCCACTCTGCCTGCCCAACCATCAACTCCTAATAATCATCCAGGCCCAGACCACTCTCACAAACAATTCACGACAATGCACTTAATCCTAGCCTGCTAATTATGTCTTAGCACTTCTTATTACTGACTTAAACAGAAGGGGATTAATTTTCGCTTAATTGATTTATTATTAAAGCCTTGATATGATGTACAGTAATGAGATCGCGACTAGGTTTAGTACTGTAATCAGTAGTGTTGGTGCTGCGACCTCCATCCCAAGGCCCCAGGTGGACCACATGTAGTATATTGTTACCATTAGTATGCTTTCAACCAGGAGTATCACTGATATGGATAGTAGTATCTTACCTATTCGCGTAAAACCAACACTTACGTAATTCCTGAGGATCAATAACACGATTATTGTCTGTACAGCGGCAATCCCAATATCCACATACCATAGGTAGTGGGTCATGGCTCACCACCCTCCTCCATCTCCTCCCTCTCGTTAATACCCAATATCCTCATGACATCCCTAATAAGGTCCCACCTCTTTTCAAGCTTATCACTAATGAAGTATGGCGCCCCATAGCCGATATCTAACTTATTAACGAGCCCATACCTCTCAAGAAGCTCTAAGTGGTAAATCACGGTCCTGTAATTCACGTTTAACACCCTGGCCAATTGATTAGGGTTCATGGGCCTTTTCTTAAGGAGTAATAGGATCTTGAGTCTCATTAAACCTCCACGGGAGCCGCCAAGCAACCAAATAAGTATTTTCTTTAAGTCCCTCTCATATTCAACCATTAGGTACGTAACACTACCCGTCAATAATTTATAAGTTTTAAGCATTAATTATCCCGTGAAAGCCATTATTAATAAGGTGATTGCACCTCAGAATTCCCAACTTTAGTAAGAAAATGCAAACTAAATTGTAATAACACTTGAACAGTACCATGATTAATCAAGCCTAATATACGTTGCATTAATAAACAGTAATTAAGGTTGCATGAAGCCCATTATAATTTTATGATTAAAATCAAGGGAAATATTTTGAAGATTTTTAAATACAAGGTAATGTAGCCAACAACTTAGCTACCCCACGTAGGTGTACTTGATGATGAGCTTGACGATGATGAAGATGATGAGTAACTCGAAGATGGCGTTGATGATGGCATCATGGTGCCTGTCAGGTTAGTGAAGCCGTGGATTGGCGCCACGAATACCCAGGGTACGGGCTTTATGAAAACCACATTCACTATGTAATCATCGCCCACCAACCATGGGTTGGCAAAGGCGTAGTTGCCGCCAAGTAATGTCCCGTCTGGTAACTCCGTATAGCCTAGCCAGGTCCATGATGCCACTACCTCCGTAAGCGCCATCATGCTGCTTGGGTTATAGAAGGCCTGCGGTGGTAGGAAGGCGATGGTTATCACGGGTGTTGGGGAGCCTGAGGCGTTTACGAAGGTGTATCCTGGGCTTATCTCATTATTCACTGCGAAGGCGTATGAGAATATTGGCCAGTATATGGTGCCACTCTCATTTAGGTAGACTGGGTTGTAAACTGCTTGATACACCAGGCTGAAGTTGTAAGTACTGAGTATTTGGCCGCTGGGCGTCTTAACGTAGGTGCCGGGTGGTATGACCGCCAGTAGGTTGCCCACGGCGACGGCGCCGCCCTGTGTCGCATTCACGGTTATCGTGCCTATGCTAACGGGTACTAGCTCCGGCTCCATTGTCGTTACTTCAGTGCTATTTGGTGTGGTCTCTGAGGTGTATACCGTCATCGACATTGCCGGCATGCCCGTGTACGCGAAGATCCAGGGCACCGGCTTAACGAATTGGTAGTTCACGAATATGCCAGAGCCAACATACACCCAGTTGTCTGGGAATGCGTAGTGGCCGCCGACCAACGTGCCGTTTGGCTCCTCAGTGAACCCAAGCCATGTCCAGGTGGTCCACGTACTCGGCATCCTCACCACGGTAATTATTGCCTGCGGCTTACCCTCCTGATTAACGAATGTATAGCCCGGTGATACCTGCCCATTAACGGCATAGGCGAAGGCGTAAATTGGCGGTGAACCTCCCATGCCCATCTCCATGGGTGTTGGCCCGACATTCTCCAGCATGTAGTCAATTATTGAGAAATTATACGTACTGAGCATCTGCCCGCTTGGTGTCTCCACGTACGTGCCCGGCCTAATCACGGCTATTATGTTGCCAAGCCTAACCGTAGCTCCTTGTGCCGCGTTTACGGTGACCGTCGCCTCACCAATTGGTATTAACTCTGGTTGCATCATGCCCATACTTGAGTTGGACATGCCCTCTAATGATTGGTATTGGCTTTGTAGGCTCATATACTGGTTCTCCAGGTTTGTGTAGTTTGTCATTAGGCTTGAGTACTCGCTCTCCAGGGTCTCATACTTACTCTGTAACTGCTGGTATTGGCTTTGAAGTGCCATGTACTTACTGGCCATTGATGCAGTGGTTGAGTATAGGTAACCCACATACCCCAGTCCCGCCGCGAGTATTACCACCAGTATTACCAGTCCTATTGTTAGTGTGTTCATCAACCACGTACTCACGACCCTACTTAACTCTGTTTTTCGTAATCTCTTACAAATTCTTACCTAATCACTAAGTACTGTTTAAATTAGGTAAAACGCTAATCATTAAGTAGAAGACATGAAATTCCACCATGGACCTTACCCGCGGATTTTGAAGAGGCGAAGTGGTGATTAATCCAATTAGATGTAGCTCTTAACCCCCTTCATACCCAATGCATTCTCAAGCATCCTCTTTGCCGTGTAGTATCTCCTACAGTCTGGGCATAGGTACAGCCACTCCGGGTCACCCTTAATGCCCAGCCTAACCTTCGTAGCCATTATATGCCTCCTGGTATCGAAGGGTCTACCACACATTTTACAGGTGATCACCTCGTCGTAGACCACGTCAGTGCTGTCGCTCATTGGGAATTCCTTAGCCCTATCAACGGTTATTGCCTTCTCAGGGCATAACCTCGCGCAGTAGCCACAGCCAATGCACTTGAGGTTATTGAGCTTAAGCACTGTCTTATTACCATCCCTACCAACGTCAAATGCCCTCTCGGGGCACTTGGCAAAGCATACGCCACAGAATGAGCACTTAACATCATCCACATGGACACTAAATATCTTAAGTAATTCATTGGCTACTCCCGTGGTCCTTGGTCTAAGTCTCGTTAATGCCTTAATATAGTCATTACGCCTAATGCCCATGTAGATCATCCCCTCACCCACTTCCTCGCCGCCAATCATTGACAATGCACCATCCTCAGTGATGCTTAGCTTGAACGACTCCGTGAATGCATTAATCAATCCCTTGGCATAGTCAGCACCACCCAACTTACATGACTGGTCGGGGCACTCAACACCCACCTCAAGGGACTTGGCAAGCGCCATTGCCACCCACTCGGGACTGACTGAGTCGATGCACGGCACCCTATAGATGTACTCACCGTCCCTAGACTCCCTGGTGTTCAATGGGCATGTGAATGTAATCCTCCTAATACCCCTCACATTATTCAACTTATTAAGTAGGGCTACGTACTCATTATCGTCAGCGCCCACCATTGCCAGGGCACCGGTTGGGCACCTCGACACGCATAGGCCACATTCAATGCACGCGCTCTCATTGATAGTGACCCTATTATTAACTATGGATATTGCATTAGCCGGGCATGCATTGACGCACTCACCACAGCCAAACCTAGCCCTACATGCGTTTTCGAAGTATGTGGGTATGTTTTTCTCAACAACCTTGGTGACCCTACCCATCAGCAACTCCCTCCTGCTAATGGGGCCTTCAACAGCCACCTCCTTAGTGGTGACCCTCCTGGCCATTAACTGCGCCTTCAGCGCCTCCAACTCCTCATTACTCGGTGACCTGAGTATGTATATGTTCATTGGGTGTTTTCCCTGGACATTGACATTACCCAGCTTCCTGAGGACTATGATTACGGGGCCATCATGATCCTTAACCCTACTCAACTCCTCATCACTTGGGTCCTCGAGGATCAATAACCTACCCTCCTCACTCACCACCATAGGCATCCCTCACAGCCTTAATGACCTCCCTGTCCTGGACCACGAAATCCCTCGTGAAGTTGAGGAGGAGCTTGAAGTAGTCCGTCCTCACGAGCTTTAGCGACGTGCTCACGAATATTGGTACCCAATTAATTAAGTGATTATTTATGAAGTAGTCCTCCTCCTCAACGTACTTAACCGCACTACTCCAATCGTCATACTCCTTATACGCCAGGAAGCTCATGAAGGCGAACTCAACGGCAATATGGTCACCCCTCAAGTCCCTGAAGTCCTTATTAACGACTAGGTTATAATCAGCGTAGATCCTCTTGAGGGTTATTTCAGTGTTCATATCGAGATAGCCGGTGTGGGTGTAGCCCTCATACGGTATTGCGCCATAATCAACCCTCGTGAAGTCTACCTGTATTGGTGTTAATGCATTATAATCATTCACATTCTCCGCAAGACCCAACAGCTTAATTAAGTCATTCATTGACGGGTACAGACCAACCAGGACCCTTGCCACATCCCTAACCCTACCAATCCTCGACTTAATGAGCCTCTCAAAGTCACTGAGCCTATACGGGTATATGTAGGATGAGGCTAAGAAGTCGTAAATGATGGAACGAGAAAAGGCGAGTGATTTTAAGGCCTGTGGGTCTAGGCTCTCCATATTAATCACGTACCCTGGCCCTTGGCATTACCCACGCCACCACCGCAATGACCACCAGTGGGTTTGACACCCTTAAGCTTCTGGAGCAGTGTTGGTAGGTCAGCGGCGCCTGTCCTCAATGCAAACTCCTCAGGCTCCTCCTTAGTGACTATCCTGGTTGATTCATTAGTCTGCACGCCCGGCATTATGTATAGGCTTGGCGGGTCCGTACCAAACTCTGGGCCCATGGGCACGGCACCCTTCCTCACCGCAGTCCTGTAGATTATGCTGTTGGGGTCGTCCATATCACCGAATATCCTGGCGCCAGCCGGGCAATTCCTAACACATGGTGGTATCCTCTCGTAAAGCGGTAGTGACTCGTCATAGATTCTGTCGATTGCCATCACGCACTTCTTACTGACCCCCTCCACTGGGTCGAATATTATGTTGCCGTATGGGCATGCATTCTCGCAATACCTACAGCCGATGCAAACCTCGTAGTTAATCACCACGACGCCATCCTCCTTCCTCTTGTATATAGCCCCCGTCGGGCATACAGTGACGCATGCGGGATTCCTGCAGTGGAAGCAGCTGATTGGCACACTGAATGTCTTTGTGTTTGGGAACTCACCAACCTCTACCTGCAGCACCCTCATGAAGAATACTGACCATGGCGCCTTACCAGGCTCTGGACCCCATGGGTTTAGGTCAGTCATTGGACCGTAGCATCCGCTTGAGTGCCACTCCTTGCAAGCAAGCATGCATGCGTTACATCCAAAGCACTTGCTTAGGTCTGTGAGTATGGCTAGCTGGACCATTCAGGTCACCCCTGCCCGTTCTTTCTACCCTTCGGGTCCGTACCCGAGTTTGAGTTTGAACTGGATGGCGGCGTTGTGGCGCTTGAGAATGAGTAGCCCATGGAGTGCCTAATTGCCTCCTGGAACTGAAGCCACGTACTATTCACCTCATACCAGGTAATGCCCATCTCCTGCGGCGTCTTGTAGGCGTTGTAGTTGAACACCTTTATGTTCCAAGCCTCACTACCGACTATTAACTTAGGCGGCGTCTTAACTATTGGATCGGCATTGCCCCAGGCTGAGTATGGCTTATCATTGGCAATCCTAACAATCTTAACCCTCAGATCACCCCAGGCAGTCTTACCACTAAATATGTCAAACTGAAGTGTTGGGTACTGCCCACTCTGCACAGCCTTTATTAAGCCATCCACGGTGTATTGGTCATTGGGTACTCCACCCTGGCTATTCGCCCTAGTGTACACATATATGTCGTTAAACATGAAGCCCTTGGTCACCTCCAGGGCATTGGGCGGTAACGCCATCATTCCTGCCCTGGCATTCCTCGACTTCCAATAACCAACAACGCCCGGCGCTATGGCCTCAGTCAACTTAACCTGGCCTCTGGCGATCTCGCCACCCCTGCTTGTTAACTCAACCCAGTCACCATCCTTAATACCGTACTGGGCTGCGGTCTTCGGATTCATCCAAATCACTGAGTACGGTATTATCTGCCTCAACCATGGGTGGTGGTTCTCCCAGGTGTGGTAGAACCACGGCGTAGTCTTCCTATTGATAGTGGCCAGTGGGTACTCACTTGGTGGTGAGCCGTCAGGTGCTATCCAGTCCAGCGGCTCATACCATACGGCTATTGGGTGGTAGAACTGCTTAATAATCTGCGCCACGTGGCTACCCCACCAATCACTTGGTGGCGATGCATTCTTCTGGGCCAGCTGTAGGTACGACTGGTCGCCAGTCTTCTGATACATGTAGTAGAAGTATGCGTTCATGCCCTTCCACAGTCCGTAGGCTGCCAGTATGAACTTCATAATGATCTCCGAATATATCGGTATAATCACTGGCTTAGCATACGGCATTAGGCTGACACTTGCGGCCCACTCCAGGTAGCCCTTATTCACGTGCCTATAGTACCTAATCTCAAGCGGCAGTTCATAGTAGGCGAAGGCGTGACCCACGGTCTGAGTACCCGGTGAGACACCTGGTGGGTAAACTCCATTAGTGACCGGGATCTTCTGAAGCGGTGGATATGTATTGCTACTTGAGTATGCCGCCGCATTTATGAAGCCTGGGTATACGTACATCTTAATCTGGTCTGGGTTAGGCTCGCCCTTGCAGCATGACGTGCCGTCCTTACCCCTGGCCATATAAAGCACACCAACACCTGGCACGTACTGCCACTTCCACAGCCAGTCATACATTAGGTTGGGGTACATGGGCTCCCCGGTCTCGGTAACGAAGCCAGGCAACTGCAGCTTCTCGCCAAGCAGTATCTCGCCGTCGCTCCATGGCCTAACCTCCTTAAATAATGGCGGTAATATGGGCCACTCAATGTTGTCAGCGGGCCCATGCACTGATGATGTCGGCCTATCCAGTAGACTGTGCTCACCATACCTCTCGAAGAACGTGGTATCGGGTATCACCAAGTCGACACAGGGTACTGAACCGCCGTAGAATGTATCAACCTGCGCCACGAACGGTATCCTATACCTACCGTCGGTGTCCTTCATCCTGAGTAGACCTAGGTCCTTATCAATGTCGTAGGCGTTATCCCAGTATGGGTTCGTTATGTGCCATAGCAGGAACTCAATCCTATAAGGCCACTCAAGGCCAGCATCAATGTTAACGGCCGTGTAGTTCCTATGCACTGATAGCGGGAACTCCCAACTGAAGCCCCTATCTATCAGTAGTGGGTGCCCATTCTCGTCAATAACCATCTGGTCGGGCGTGTAGACTATAGGCTTAGTCGTTATTTGCAAAGCCTTTGGATAAGGTACCTTCTCAACACTCAGTATCTGCACCGTGCCATCGTTGAGTACTCTCTCCTGAACCATTGCACCGCCGACAACACCTATAAGCTTCTCGCCATTAGGTCCAGTGTATAGGCTTGGGTTAGAGTTGTAATCATCCTGAGTAATGTTCATTCTTGGATGAGCCGGTGTCACATATGCTGGCCAGTAGTCACCATCGGGTACTGGCCATGGAGCCGGTGGCTTATAGGCGAAGCCTCCAGGGGTGTCCACGGCACCGACCAGGGTTAGCAGTAGTGCGAAGGCCCTAGCTGTTACGAAACCGTTGCTGTGGGCTGATATGCCCCTCATTATGTAGACTGAGAATGGCGTACCTATGAAGTAGTCATGCTGCCTACCCAGGTAGTCAGTCCACTTAGCCGGTATAACAACCCTGCCATTATTAAGTAGGTTAACTATCTTCTGGGCGAGCTCCCTAATCTTATATGCCGGTGGCGTGCCCCAGGTCGCCTCAACATTCTCCGGGCTCCACTTATCCTGGAGCGCGATCTCCTTCAGTATGCTGAATACTGTCCTAACATTGAGCGTTATCGTCTGGTCACTGTCCGGGGCCACTGGTATTGTTATTGAGCCTTGCCACTCAAGGACGGGCTCAACACCGTTCTGCCAGGGTATGTCAGTGAATGGGTATAAATTACCGTCGCTGCCCATGACTATTGGCACCCAATCACCATTCTTATTCTTCATCCTGGCGAAGAGGCCAACGTTGGAGGCCTGCGGCGGTATTATTGAGCCGTCTGGGTTTGTTATTACGAGCCAGGGTGCATTGGTGTACCACTTCAGGTAATCCTCGTCGATTGAGTGTATTCCCTGCTCCCTCATCTTAAATAACTCATGAATTACTGACCAAACCACCATACCGTCAGTGCCAGGTATCACTGGTATCCACTCATTGGAAACCTGCGCGAAGTTACCGATTCTCTCAGGTGACATGTATATTATCTCACCGCCGTTGGTTATCACCTTCATCACCTCACGCCTCGTTATTGTCGGGAAGTGGTCCTGCGTCATACCGGCGATTATTAAAAGCTTCGTATAGTCACTGTCCCAGCCACCGTACTCCCACCAGGTACCGCCCATGGCGTAGGAACCACCTGACGCCACAGCCACTGCGCAGAAGCCTCCGTGTGCTGCCTGGTTTGGCGTGCCAAACATTGCGGCGAACCAAGTGTTCTCGGTTGGGTTATACTGGTCCCTGCCCGTGAAGTATACGAACTTGTATGGGCAGCACTCCCTAATTTGTTTAAGGCCTAGGAACCCGTACTTCCAACCCCTCTCCTGCAGGTATGATGCGTTGTCGCCATTAACGAGTATGTCGAGCATGTCATCATAGGTTATCTCCACAAAGTCTCCCTCACACCTCTCGCTGGTTGGTACCCTAAGTAATGGTGACCTAAGCCTTGCTGGGCTTAGGTAGTGAAGCATTGTGGTTGCGCCTATGTCGCATGTGGCTCCCTGGTTCCTGGTAAATATTGAGCCCGCAATGTACCTGGGTAATTTAGTCGTGCCACTGATTATCACCTCAACGTTGCACCTACCCAGGCATCCATAGCATGTCGTGAATGCAACTACGTCACTCGCAATCTCCTCCTGGGCCAGCCTGCTTTCTTTGAATATTTGCCCAAAGACAAATGCCTCCCTACCCACGGTACCTAGGAACGCCGCTGCTGCAGCCGTTACACCGGCGATCTTTAGAAAGTCCCTCCTCGTTATTAACCAATCCCTCTTAACCTCCCTTTCCTGGGTAAGCTTTGTGGCTGTCTCCATGCCCATCACCCCCACCACGGACCCCACTGTGGTTGTGTGTTGTAGAATGGTGGTATTGGTGAGTGGAAGTACGCCGTGGCAATCACCGTGTACCTAAGCGAGTACCCACCAACCATAACGGCTATGAATATTATCACTATCATTATAGCCGCGGTAGTGCTCAATGGGTTAATCCTCAATAGCGCTATTTCGAGTAGTAATGGTATGGCTATGCCTATTGATATAACCACGCCCCAGAATAATGGTGCGTACATACCGAATAAAAGCTCGTAAAGGTTCAACCCAGCTAAGTAGTGGTTTGCCATGGCCACAGCTATGAACAACGCCCAGCCAAACCCCTCAAAAATCTCCGCAAGTAGGTCCAGCCAACTTAACTCATGCAGCACATGAGCTAACTCGCTTGTGCCTCCATCAGCCTTCACGGGCACTGTCGTTGTTACAGGCTTCTCGAAAAACCTGGCAACTAATAGCGAGAATGCGGAGCCATATGCGAGACCTGATGATAGCCATAGCAGTGGTAGCACGCCATTCCACCAATAGGACTTGCCACCAGCTGCTGCGAATAGGAATGCTGTGTATACCGTAGCTGCTATGCCTGTTAGCATTATTAAGTAGTCAAGGACTAATTGTGCAGGTCTAACGTACTTACCGAGGACGGCCCTCGCCAGTGATGGTATGTAGGTTATTGCCAGGTATATTATTCCCCAAATAACCATACCGCTTAGGAATAGGACACCCCAGTCCATCCATGATTGGGCGAGCCTACCATGTGGGTAGCCAATGAATATTATGTTGCCAGCCCTCTCAGGCCTACCTAAATCAATTATGAAGAAGGCTAGGGCAGCTAGTATGAAGATCCAGCCAGCGGTCATGTTTATCTTAACCATCCTACTGACCTTACCCCTAACATTATAAACCGCGGCCAGTAGCATCATCATGCTTCCAAGCGCCGTTAGGAAGACCGCAGCAGCGATTCTCCAGCCCCATATCATGTGATAGCCTGGCGGCATGTATGGGCCCCAGCCTGTCCAGCTAACTGGCCAGGGTAATGACATCGGTTATTACCTAGTTACGTGTTGGATATAAGCGGTGCTTTCTCACTTGATATAAACAGCCGTAGTTATACCTGTGCCTAGGAATTACCTACTTTCATATGAGTGAAAGGTTTTAAGTAGATTGCCCTTGTTCATTATGGACGTGAGTATTGGGCAGTTTAAACGTAGTGCATAACCATTAATCCTGCATTTAATGGCCACTGGCTTTACGAAAGGCTTTCCAGAACTCTCCTCTATTAGTAATGCAGCTTTACACCCATCATTTAGGGTAACCACTGGTAATAATTCAAGTAATGCCTTGGCGATTACCCTCTCGGCCTTCCTAACGAGCTCTAGAGGTACATTCAGGGTCTCCGCAATTACTTGGTCTAGGGGCTTCATGCCTATCCTTAGATTGTCAGGGAGCAGAACTAGGACAGTCCTACTTAAGCTACTGGCGCAGAAATCCTCAATCTTCCTACCCAGCCTAACCAATCCCTTAATTAATAATGAAATGTATTCCTTAACCTCATCATCACTAAAATCCTCCAGTCCCCAGTCTTCTTTCAATTTCATAATCACGTACCTAAAAGCCGCATCATTAGCCCTAACAGCACCCGTTAAATAAGCAACAGATAGTAGGAAGGCGCCTCTAGCAGTAACCACGTACTGTCCCTTATTAACCTTCTCAACAAAACCCATCGATAGAAGTTCTAACATCTTTCTATAAATTGTCGCTATGCTTAACCCAGTTACCTTGGATAGGTACGTTAATGACAATGTATTGATACCTCTTTGCATTAAGGCTAATTGAAACATCGAGACGATGAGAGTTTCAAGAATAAGTATATGAATTGAATCTAGCGAATCTTCCCTAACTAATAAATGAGGCATCATTATTAATAATTTTAAATCATGATTTAGTATTAAAGCGTTTTGGGAGTATGCTAAGATTCTTACTCGTTAAATGCCTTATGAATTAATGATAAGGCTACAGGGCAGTCACTATTAAGCGAATAGCCCCTAATCCTACATTTAATGGCGAGTATTACCGGCGAGACCCTAATCGACTGGTCCCCAGCCAATACAACCACTGCCCTGCAACCATCCCTTAAACGGATGCTTGGTAGGTAATCAAGTAGTGCCTTGGCGATTACCCTCTCGGCTTGCTTCACCTCATCAATACTCACACCCAGGTACTCGGCTATTGAGTGGGTTAGAGAGATCCTACCGTTATTAATGCCGTCGGGTAATACGTAATAAACAGAATTACTAAGTGAATTAACATTGGCGTTTAATGGCGAGAGACCCGCCTTATTAAATCCTTTATATAGTAATTTTAAGTAACTAATTACCTCATTACGATCAAATTCCTCAAGGTCCCAATCCTCCCTCAACTTATCAATGGCCAACTCAAAGACATCCTTATTTATGGAACCCCCATTACTTAGGTACATCATTGCAAGTAGTAACACGCCCTTAGTGGTTATTACGTAATGACCCTTACTAACCCGCTCTATCAAGCCAAGATTCATCAGGTCGAGGGCCTTCCTATATGCTGTGGCTATGCTCATACCCGTACTCATCGAAATATAGTAAAGAGAATCCAAATTCCTACTACAACGCCTTACCTTACCCTTAATGAGATGAAGAAGGAGTGCCTGAAGTATTAGTATGTGGTAATTATCTAGGTAGTAAATACTCATATTAAATCACCTAGAAAATAACATAAATGTACTATTTTTAACCTTTATTGTCAAAAAAATGACACTACAAACGTAGAAAACATGCAAAAGTGAATGCTGGAATCTAGAGCAGAAAGTGTAACTTTTCGATAAGTTAATAATTTATGATTTATGGAAAAACATGCATTAATATAGTAATAAATTTGTTTAAATACTCATGGTTTTTCATGATATCTTATACAATGTATATTTTCATTTTTCTCAGTATCTAGAAACTAATCCTTAATAGAACAATATCTTTGCGGTATTCTCGATAAATATGACAGAAATAGTCAAATATATGGAAAAGACTGTGGAGGTATCTAGTGTTGAGAGGTTCTTGCCTATACTGAGGGTTACGTTGGGTTGGATGTACTTCTCTGCGTTCCTGAGGAGAACTGTTAATGTGCCTGCAAAGCTTAACCCATCATCCACTGCGTATGTTGGTGGTAAGTTGATAACGTTCTTGCCACATGCGTGGCAACCTGTTGTTGGGCAGCTTGAGTGGGTATTGCTACATCCGCACCTGCTTTACATATTCCTACTCTTCTTCACGGCTGTCGAGGGGATATTTGGCTTATTAATGATTCTTGGCTTCATGACGAGGCTCTCCGGGCTCGTAATAACCATACTAGCCTGGAGCATTGGGGCTGCTGGTGGTTGGTTGGGGCCTACGTGTGTTGATGAGTGGCAGATTGCGGCTGTTGAAGGCGCCGCCGCATTTATGTTCGTGTTTACAGGTAGTAGGTGGTTATCGATTGATCAGTACCTGGCTAAGAAGTATCCAAGGGGCTTAAGGATATGGAGTGTGTACGTACCACTATGGTGAGGTGGTGAGTATGGATAGGACAACCGCGCTTGCACTGTTGGGCTTCATAATCGCCACCGGGGTAACGATGGGTCTATACCAAATAAACTTTCAGGGATTCACCCACCTAACCAACTACTCAAAGACACCCGCTTACTCACTGGCTGGTACTCAATTACTTGAGAATGGTACATTACTACTACACATCACTAGGGTGGCGGGTCCGGACACATACGGTGGATTCATAGTACTCGTACAGGTACTTTACCCAAATGGTACCATAGCTTATGAATGGAACTCAACATACCTAGGCCACATACCCCAATACGACATCATAAATAAGTATAACCTACCAGGGCATTTAGTGCACTCCGACGGCTTCGCCCTCGTGGTACCACTGGGCCAGTCTGCCATTGTTAAGTTATATGCACAAACAACATTCAGCCCAGGGACCTACATTGTCAGAGTTTACGATGTTGATGGGCAATACGAGGCGTACGGAATTAAGTTCCAGGTATACGTAACAGTCAGCGGGTAAAGCGATGAGTCCTACCAATCTCTCATTAAAAACCATTCCTTCTTCTCACCTTCTTTTAACTCACACCTACTTAACTCCAATTACCTCCCTAACCTCATCAATCAACGGCCTTATGTACTTAACCCTCCTCTCAACCTCATCAATCTTTATCCTAACCTCGTGGAACCCGTTAACGTGTAGGAAATAAGCCTCAGCCCATGCCCTCTCCGCCACATCGCCTAGTTTCGAAGCCGCATCATCGAGTAGGCTCACGGTCCATCTGCCCTTCTCTAGGGCTTCCCTGGCCTCATCGAGGTTTTTGGCAATGGCTAATGCCTTGATAGCCTCCTCCACAGCCTTATACAACTTCTCACTGGCCTGAACCACATCACCCCTACCGACAAAGTTAAGACCCTCACTAAACATGACCAAGGCCAACTCGGCATGAGCCTTAGCGGTGTCTGAGGGGTCTAGGTTGAGCTTTGCGGCTAGTACGTCTATTATGTAGTCAAGGTCTAACCCCCTTTTTCTAAGTGCTTCGATTAATGTCTGCGGTATGCTCATTATTATTAATAATTTTCCGCGGATTTATTAAGTCTTGTATGGTTAAGTTGGGTAGTGAAATCACTGCTCCAGGTTAATGCCGTAGGTCCTCATTAGGTCAACGAGCCTAACTGCTTCATGCCTCATCTGCCTTATCCAAGCCGTCACTTCACCACTCCACTCCTCAGTGGTGTATATGAAGAATTCAATCCTGGGCTCAATGAATTCCTTAAGCAACAACCTCCTCTCCAACTGATCCATACCCCTCACGTCATCACTAATAATCACTAGGTCAATGTCACTCATGTCCGTGTAATCACCCTAGCCCTGGAACCAACCACGTAAACCTCAGAAATACCAATCCTAGACCTTGCCCTCCTCACGAACTCCCAAGCCCTCCTGAGTAGGACAACCTGACTCTCTACTGCAGATTTTGCCTTACCCATTCAACCACCTCCCTAGCCATCTCAAGAGCCTTCCTAGCCTTACCCTCAGTATATACTTCGTATGGTAGCCCATTAGCCGCATCAGGGTACCTGGAGACTGTGTAATGCATGGTCAACTCCCTAAGGTAATCCATTATTCGTGATACATCGATACGAAGCTCATCCCTAATTATGTAGCCGAGCTCCACCAAATCATGGCCACTGACCACCTTACCCCTCGAAATAACGGCTTATTGAGACCAAAATGCGTAGGCGTAATAGTCGCCAGAATTAAGGGAGTTCTCCGCCGTACGCAGGTCCCTAAGTGCCTGGGCAAGCCATTTTTGGTACTCCATTACTCATTAACTAATTACTACCAGGGCTTAAAATATCATTCCGTAGTAGTGTCCGTAGTATTTCATGAACATGTCATACCATGTTAATGGATAACGGCAAGGATAGGTCCAGACTACACCTTAGGCATGTTCCTATATATTACCTTACTCCATACGTACCCCGCCTCGAATAGTGCTATGAACATTATGAACCATAGTAGTGTGCTTATTAGTGTTGGGTCTGGGTTTATTATGGCTATGGCCACGAGGACCCCGAAGTATATGTAGGGCCTATTCCTCGAGAGCATGTCAGGCGTTATTAAGCCGATTTGCGTCAGTAGCGCGATTATCACGGGCGTTTCAAAGAGGAAACCTGCGAAGAATAAGGTTGCAATGAACGTGTCCAGGAAGCCACTCGTGGTGAGCAAGTGCACGAAACCGAATAGGCAACTCCAGAATAGGCTTATCCTTAGGAAGGCTGGGAATACGAAGTAGTAACCAATGAACATGCCTAGGTAGAAGAGTATGGTTGCAACCCACACATACCTCCTAACGGCTCTAAGCTCATGGGGGTAAAGGGCTGGCTTGATGTATTGGTAAATTTCATAAATTAGCACTGGTATTGTAACGAGGAGGGCAATAACTATGCTAAGCTCAACACTGAACACGAACGGCCCGAGTACGGTGGTTGATATTATGCCTATGGGCTTAGTGGAGTTGCCAATAACCACGTAACCACTGGCGCAGGATACCGACTCCGCAGGCGCCATGATAAGGCTATATATGTAGTGCCTATAAACATAGGCTATTATTGGGTTGTACTCCATGGTGAAGAAGCCAATGACGACCTGGGCAATGTTATGACTATGTACATCGGGCATTGGCAACCAAAGGATTACGAACACCACAGCAAACACAATCAAAGCCCTCCTAAGCCTAACCCCAAGCTCACGGATATGCTCCCAAAAAGGCAACTCCCTATCATAAGGCGGCCTATCCTCACTCATTATCAATTAATGATATGTGTGTGGGTAAAAATCCCTTTTTCACATAAATGATAAATGAGGTAGTCAGATCCCTGGTTCTCAGTAATTCCTTATTTCAAAAAGGATAAAGTTTTGTATTTAATGCCTACGTTGATTTAGTATGTCTGTGAGTGTTAGGTTTAGGGTTTGGATTGAGGTTGGTGATAGACATGTTATTGGCCCTGGTGGTTATGAGATTCTTAAGGCTATTGATGAGGTTGGTTCAATAAGTGGTGCTGCCCGTAAATTGGGTATGTCCTATCGCTTCGTCTGGAATTACGTAGATAGGATGGAGAAGACGCTGGGCGTTAAGTTGGTTGATGCGAGGAAGGGAGGTAGGGGCAGGGGAGGGGCAAAATTAACACCAGAAGGGCAGGCGCTATTGAAGTACTACGAAGAGATACTCGAAGAAATGAACCAAGTAGCAAGTAAATGGTCGCAGGAATTAACACAGAGATTTAGAAACTTAACAAGCTATGATCTTTGATTTTCACCATTAGATAGCTTCCTTAGTATCTCGTCTATTACCTGTTGCCTTGTTTTTCCCTGGGTGTTTATGTTTAGGGCTTTGGCAATCCTCAGTATGTCTGGGTCTAGGGCTTCGTTCATTGTCCTCCTCACATCATTCACTGCGTTGTTCATTGTTGCCCTAGCCTCGTGGATTGGCTCGTTAATCTCCCTCATGAACTCCTCCATCTCCCTCCTGGCCCAGTTATACCACCTGCCCAACTCCCTGGCTATTTTTGGTAGTGTCTCGGGCTTCCAGGCGAGTAGAATTAGGAGGAATAGGAATATGAGTAGTCCTGTCTGCTCATCGAGGATTAGGTAAACGGTCATTTTAAGGCTCACCGATTAATTTAATTTCAAGGTCACTTATTACTGAGCCTCCAATTAATCTCCTTAATAAGGTCCTCCTCACTCTTACCCCTAGTGTCAATGCCGAGCCTCTCCGCAATCTCAAGGACCCTAGGGTCAACGCCTGACTTCGCTGCGGTGGATGCCCTCTGCTGGCTCAATGCCTTGTTGATCTCCGTGAGCAGCTCATCCCTAGTCTTACCCGTTGGGTCAATACCAAGCTTCCTAGCAACCTCAACAAGCTCAGGCTCGGGCTCACTCTCCGAAGCACCACGCCTAAACTCCCTAACAGCCTGCCCAAAACTCCTAGCCAACTGAGGAATCTTACTCGGACCCCAAATAATGAGGATTATGAAGGCTATGATAATCAAAATCAAAGTCTGCGTATCAATAAACAATACTACGCCCATCAAGAAGTCAATCGTGGATTTACTTAAAAACTTTGCTAACAATTGTGTGAAAATTCCCACCTGGAGCCTTAAATCAAATTGAATGTAGGGTTAAAGATACTTATTCTTCATTAAAAGTGGAGTTGAAACTAACTTCATGACCACTATGAGCCCTTAATTATGCCCCTGTGAACAATTAGTAGTAAGACTACGGTAATCAATGTTAGAAATAACAGAATGACTAATGAATAACGAACTAATTCAAGGGCATTAACATCGAAAAGACCCATCATAACCACGGCCATGGGAGAAACGCTGGAGATGGGCATCGTACAAGCACCCAACCCACACGCCGAACCCACGAACGCTGCTGTACCCGTGGATGCCGCAATGCCCACTGTACCACCTATCGCACTACCTAGCCTATTGACTATACGTTTTACGGCAATCCTCAATTGTAAATAAGAAACGCTGATTATTAACCATGTACTTAATATTAGGTTAACGGTGCCTATTATCATGGTTGTCAAATTAAATGAACCAATGAATGGTGTTGTGTAAAGCGTTATGTAATTAGGACCTACAATCCTGATAACCCCCACGTTAATTAAGTATGAAATTAGGGCTGGTATTAACAATAATAGGTATAATTGAAGTAGCCTTTTACGGGTAAATACATCTAAAACGCCGTGAGATTCATAAACCCTAACCACATCACTCAGGATGACCTTGGCAAGCGGTGATGCGTATCTATAAATTAGTAGGGCACCCACTATTAATAGAGGTACCAGGTAAGCCATGGTACTTACGTATTCGCTGACTATGGTATGTAGACTTGGGATTCCAAAATAACCTAAACGAGTACTAACAAGGATTGCCGTTAATGGTAGAATCACCGTAAATACAATAAAAACATACATAATAAGTAATGCTATTCCCTCATTACTCATAATCCGCCATTCTGATGATACCGTTTTTAATTTAAAGGTAATTCAACACATGTATTTTAAATGATGCGAAATGAACTCGTAATTTATATCCCATTATATATAAATCAACATATCATTTAACTATTTGTCTAGTAAATTTAAAATAACAAAGAAACCTCATTTAAATACATTGCCATTTACTGACCCGTAGTATGCCAATAACAATCCCATCAATAGGGGAGAAATTCCCTGAGCTAAACGTAATGACAACCCATGGGCCAATGAAGTTACCAGACGCCTTCAAGGGTAAATGGTTCATACTCTTCAGCCATCCAGGCGACTTCACACCAGTGTGTACCACCGAGTTCGTGAGCTTCGCTAAGCACTATGACGACTTCAAGAAGCTAAACACAGAGTTAATAGGCTTAAGCGTTGATACTGATATTAGCCATATTGAGTGGGTTCAGTGGATTGAGAAGACCCTCGGTGTTAAGATACCATTCCCAATAATTGCTGATCCGCTGGGTAACGTCTCAAGGGCTCTCGGCATGTTACATGCAGAGTCCAGCACAAATACCGTTAGGACCGTCTTCATAGTTGATGATAAGGCGACAATAAGGACAATACTATACTACCCACTGGAGCTTGGTAGGAACATACCGGAGATACTGAGGATAGTTAGGTCATTACAGCTCATTGATAAGTATGGAGTTGTCATGCCGGCGAACTGGCCGTACAATGAAATAATTGGTGAGAACGTCCTGAACCCACCGCCACATCACGTTGAGGAAGCCCCAAAGAGACTTCAGCAATTTAAAGGTTATGCATGGTGGCTAACCTATAGGGAGTTGCCTAAGGAGGAGGTTGAGGAGACGAAGAGAATTATTAAGATTAGGATTGAGTGATGAAGGGCATCACCACAATCAAAATCCTCCTAAAAATATTTTAAGGTAATTATTTCCAAACTACCCTGAGCCCACATGAAATTTAAGGGAGAGACTGTGTTTGGGAGCGGCGTTGTTAATGGCGAGTTGGTGGTTTATCGGGAACCACTTTCCTTCCTTGGCGATGTTGATGGTAAGAACGGTATTATAAGGACCATTAACGCCAGTATCGCAGGTAAGGTGCTTGTGATACCCAGCTCAAGGGGCTCGACGGTGGGTCCCTACGTCATGTACCAACTGAGTAAGTACGGTAAGGCCCCACTGGTGATACTCAGTGTTAAGGCCGACACTATGCTGATAATTGGGGCTATCATGGCGCAAATACCAATAATGACCAATTTGCCCAAGGAGGTATTAAACCTTAGGAGTGGTGTCATGGCCCGTGTTGATCTAGACAGGGGTGAGGTCTATGTCGATGAGCCCTGAGGCTAGGCTGGCATTGCTGCTGCTTGAGGAGCTTGAGTTGAGGAATGGCAGGGCTAGGCTTAGGTACCTAAAGGTTTATAGAATGATGGCTTACTGGCTCGGTCCTGGGTATGCCAGGGCATTGCTTGATAGGCTCGTCTCAAGCGGCTACATAGCAATTAAGGGTGATAGGGTTGAACTACTGCGTAGGTTCAAGACCAGTAAGAGCCAGCAACAGGTGTATAGGGAAGCAAGAGACGTTGTTATTAGCACTTACCTATCGATACAGCGCCCACCGAGTAAGTGAAGTAATTCGAGAACCCTCCCATTGTAGATGTTTAGGGCCTTTGCCCCATTAATTGCCTTATTCATGCTAAATGAGGAGTTGATTAGTAAACCACCGAGAACCCAAACCACGGAGTCTAGGTTAAGTGGTGGTACCCCACTGAGCCTACCAATCTCACTCCATATACCCTGAATCTCAGCCCTCCGTCTAGTCATTAACTCCCTGGCCAGCCCAGCCACATTATCGAGACCCCCCATGACCGGCATTAAGCCACTGCATATCGTTATTACGGTAACCCTGTAATCCACGGGTATTGGTATCTCCATTGGGACAGAAACGTCGAACCCGCAGACCCTACCCACGTAATACGCCATCTTAACCGCAAACACTATCGTCTTCTCATCACCACTCGTATTAGTTACCTTCGAAAGCAGTTTCCAGAGCGACGTTAAGTCGCTTAAGTAATTACTAATGCCCAACCTGGCTATTTGTGGGCAGGCATTTTGAATTCTCCTTATCCTTGAATCCCTATACCGAGCTAAGTACCTACTATTCATTACGTAATTTATGAAGTCCCTGCACAAATCGGCTGGTTTATTCACAATGAAGTAGTTGGCGAAGTAGTTCCAGTGATCCTCACCCTTACCAGTCAGTTGATAGCTAACTAAGGCATTGAGTATTGTTAATTTCAGTGTTGTTTCAACGTCGTGCCTCAATTCACGGCACAATCTGGCTACGGCAAGGTACTGGGGATCTCTCTCCTCAAAACCCCTAACCCAGTCTATACCGAGTTCACGTAGTACCTCCGCTATCTTCTCCTTAATACTGCTCATTGTTAACCCCGCATTAACCTGTGAATTGAATAATACCTCCAAATGGTTATTAATGCAATGACTTGACCCCAGTCAAGGTATAGGAGTGGTTTACCCACGGTAATTAGTACGTAAGTTAATGGGTAGACTATTACTGGCGCGCCTATTGTGAATAGGTATATGTAGTGCGTTATTACGTAGGAAATCCCGTAAATAACACCTGACGAGTCGAGCACAATTGATGGCTTTATTATGTAGGCTATGTACGTGATTATCCACGCAAGGAACAGCAGCGATGAAACCCTCCACATATAGAGATAGAGCGGTAAATAACCAACATGAATCACCTCCCCAGACCTATAAACCACATAGCCATAAGCCCTAAACTCCAGTGCAAACGCCTCACCAAAGTGCGACAAACCCAGTGGTAGGAATAATGCCGTAATGATAATACCGAGTATAAACCCCCTCCTAACCCTTGCCTTAACATCCTCACGATTACTTAGGGCACTACCACTGCCCATTACTGGCTAACTCCATTAGGCAGTTATTAAAGAATCACGCACCTCCTTAAATTAACCTATACAGACCAGTTATTAACGTGTAATAAAGTGTAAGCCCTATGAGAGACCATAAAACCACCGATATTGCAATCATCACCTTACCCCTTAATGCCTGGTCCCTAATCACCTTCGTGAGGAGTGTCTCTAGGAATTGACCACCATCGAGGGGATATGCAGGGAAGGCATTGAGTAATGCCAAGGTTAGATTTAGAGTGTATATCCAGAACATTAGGTTATAAAATGAACTACTCTCCACGACTATACCCCATGGGTTTATGTATAGGGCTGAATAACCAAGTAATGCCATTGATAGGTTACCCGTACTTAGTACTTCGTTGAATACGGTGCCATTTGCGGGGTTAAACACGGTTAACGTGACGTTACTTGAGCCGACTGAGTTTAGTATTGATATTAATGAGTATATGCTGGCCACTGGATGATTGTTAACCGCCGTTATTATGTAGCCACTTCTGAGGGCTATATCCGTGGAATTCGCTACATAAACTATCGTTGTTCCTAAAAGGCTTCGCGTTAATGAGGGGCTTAGTGATGCGAGTTCCACGAGAGCCACGGCTATGTAGGCAAGCACTATATTCATGAATACACCACTTGAGTACACGGCAAGCCTTACCAGTGTACCCCTATTCCTTAATTCCTCCTCATCGATCTCAACAAAGCCTCCAAAGGCCAGGAATAAGAGGGCGAAGGCCCCTCCAGACTTTATCCTTATTCCGTACCTCGAAGACACCGCGCCATGCGCTAGCTCATGTAGTAGTATCCCAATTCCAATAGCCACTATTATGTAGATGAATGTGTATAACGATACAGTGACCCCAGGTATTAACGGCGCAAGCGGTGTGAATCCCCTCTCAACGGTCTCCATGGGGCTCAATTTATGGGTCATTGCTATGATCATTAGGACCAAGTTCTTTGACATTAAGTAGAGCATTGATGGTAAGCCCCATGCGTTGATACTCATTATTATTAGTGGTATTGGCACGATTACGAACATCGATATCGAGAATAGACCCACGGTTAACAATATGATTAACCAACCCGGCACCTTACGTAGTAAATTCCCAAGCGGCGCAATCACCTCCTTAACCAACTCCTCATCCCTAAGCATGATGAATACTCCGTAGTAAACCTTCACGGGTACATTAACACCGAAATGCCTAAGCAGGTATATTATTCCGACAATTATGAACCAGGCGGCAATGACGATTAGTAAACCAAGATATTGCATGTTAATCACCTAAATCTAAGTATGGAGCCTGTACCAACATCATGAACATTCCTATAACCACTCACCAACTCCCTCCTAAGCCTAGGACCAGTACCATGTAGTGGGTAAACACCACTTAAGCCCCTAATGATATCCCTTAACAGCGCGCCTTGATACTCACTTATTGATGTAGCCCCCAGACCGCCCACGAAGTACTTAACACCAAGTTCCTTGAAAAACCTCGTTATCTCATCATCATTAATAAGCCATAGGTTTAACCCACAGCCACTAATCAATAATTTATGGCTTGGGAAGTAAATAAGCAATTCACCAACCCTCCTATTGCCAACCCTAATGAGCTCCACCACACCAAAATTAAGCTTAATCCTCTCCCTACCACCAACCTCAATGACGTCAAGACCAAGCCCCTCAAGCTTACTTCTAAGCTCAAAACCATGCATGGTATTATCGACGGGGATTGCGACTACTGATACATCACTGACGGCATCAACACCACCCCAATGGTGATTAACCGGTGTCGTTATGATGAGAAACCTGGGCTTAATGTTAATACCTAATACCTTACTATTACCAATTAATTTGCCGGCGCTTGAGCACGTATCAATCATTAACTCATTATTAACAAGTAGCGATATTGAATTATCCCCCTCCACATTTGGCGCCTTTACTTCATTATCGCATATTACGTTGATTGACAATTCATTATTAGCATTCATTTCCACTAGGCAATAACTATATAGGAAATAAATCTTTTCTCACACACCACCCATATTCGGTAAGTTTTAAATGGGCATTAAAATCTAAAGACCCAAGATGTATCAACAACAAAGTAGTACTTGGAATAAGGTGCTTAGGTATGTATGGCCCATAGCGTTTGTACTGGCCTTTGCCATAGTTGGTGCCTGGGGGAACGTCGCGCATGAGACATTCGTAACCTGGATAATAGTAATTGCGTATTTAGTGATATTCTTTGGTATTGTGATTGCCATAGGCATTAGGAGCACCAGGGTTAGGTTTAGGGAGATTGAGGAGTACATGAAGTCTACGAAGTCCGGCGCCGTGGAGAAGCTAACGCGTGATGACTTTATCAAAGCCATGGAGAAGGACCCTGAGTATGTACAGGAGACGAATAGGTTCGTTAAGTCCCAAATGAAGAACATGATAATACTAATGGTGGTCTTAATAGGACTACTCCTACTCTACACCTACGTACTCTCGGGACCATTCATAACACTGGCCAAGTACATATCAAGCACAGTAAACATCGGTTATTACCTAAAGCCCTGGTTCACACAAACAATTCAAGAGGCAAATCTATTCTATGCATACTTCATTGACTACCTCATATACTTCGGGGTCTTCTTCGTACTCATGTATGTAATATTCAGGATAATGAGGATGCCCTTCATGACGACCAACGTGCAGATAACCGACTACCCATACACAGTGACTAAGGAATTGATAATCTTTAGAGACGCAATGTTAATCGACGGCATGTACCTACTCAAGTCACCAATACAGGTAAAGCAGATAGTAATTAATGAGAAGAGGAGGTTCATAGAGTTTCAATTATCAAAACCACTGTCCGGACTACCATACACAAAGATAAGGATTTACCATAAATCACCAAGGGACCTGTGGGATAAGGCCATGAAGAACCTATTTAAGATCGAGGAGGGTACTGCCAAGTGATTTTGAATAGGCATGGATTTAATTTAACCACGGATTTAATTAGCCGAAGAGACTTGCAAGACCTGCTGCGATCTCCTCCTCACTCGGGCCCTCCTTCTTCTCCTCAGCCTTCTTCTCCTCCGCCTTAGCCTCAGCCTTCTGCTCACCGCCAGCCGCAGCACCACCTGCCTGGGCTGCAGCCGCTGGGGCAGCGGCAACCGGCATTGCGACGGCCGTCTTTATGGCCTCGTCAATGTTAACCTCCTTCAGGGCAGCCACAAGCGCCTTAACCCTAACCTCGTCAACCTGTATCCCAGCTGCCTGTAGAACCTTAATTACATTCTCCTCATTAATGGGCTGTTTACCGTAGTGCAACAGTAATGCTGCATATACGTACTCCATACCTCCTCGACATGTCAATTGAAAACCACTTTAAAAACATTACTTAATTCAATAAGTCAATAAATGCCAAAGAAGATAGTCATAATAACGGCCGATTGGGACTACTTTAAGGACCAATTAACTGCCCTATGCTCACGGTTCATCAGAGCTGGCATTAACTGCGAAATGAAGGATTACGGGAGCCTAGATGCCCTACAATTGATAATTAAGTACGGAATTGATAATGGCTTGGTAAGGATACCGCAGATATACCTGATTAGTAATGGTGAGATAAGGAGAATTACTTATGAAATTACGAGTGATCTAAGGCTTGTTATTAAAGACCTTGATAATTACCTAAAATGAGTTAAGGATGAAATATGGCCGGGGTAACCCACGACCTTCATCGGCCCGTTAGTCGGGTCTCTGTGTGGTGATTAAAAATATTAACATTAATTTAATAATCTTTCGCCATTATACGCCTTGGAACTTGGGTTGTCTCTTCTCCTTGAATGCCTTAATGCCTTCCTGGAAGTCCTGGCTATATCGTAGTAGCGCGAAGGTCTTCCTCTCAATATCGAAACCCACTTCCATTGGTGAGTCCTGGATTAACCTAATGGCATCCTTCAACGCCTTAATTGCCAGTGGTGATAGTGACATTAAGTCCCTGGCTATTTCCATAACCCTATCACGAACCTTAGCCGAATCAACAACCTCATGCAACAACCCATACTGAAGCGCCTCCTCTGCCTTAATCCTCCTGCCAAGGAGTAAGTAGTATCTTGCCCGTAGTGGGCCGAGCGCCTTAACAATCCTCGTCAAGCCACCACTCGCCGGTACCATGCCAAGCCTTATCTCGGGAAGCCCTATCTCCACGTCTGGCGTGCCTATCCTAATGTCGCATGCAAGGGCTAATTCCGTGCCTGCACCAAGTACGTAGCCCCTGAGGAGAGCTATCGTTGGCTTACTAAGGCTCTCCACAGTCTCTATTGTCCTGCCCCAATCAATTAATTCGTTAGGTGTGGTGTTTAGGAATTCCGTAACATCACCACCCGCACTAAATGCCCTATCACCACTGCCCTCGAAAATCACGACCCTCACGTTGCCGTCCTGCTCCAACTCACTCACTATCCTGCCCAAATCCCTCCTCATCTCAAGCGTTATTAGGTTTAATGGCGGCCTATTTATTATGACCTCAGCAATACCATTATCAATCCTCACCAACCAACCACCGCCAGAGTACGTCCTCTCCACAAGCCTCTTGTTAAGGAGCGCTGATTTTAAATGAGTACCGGGATTAACACGTTTGAGTAAGCCCTTATTAATTAGTTATTAAGAACGATACTAATATGCATGGTTATGCAGGTAGGGTGCTATGGATTAATTTAAGTCGTAATGAGGTAAGGACTGAGAACATTAATGAAAGTACGGCTAAGCTATTCATAGGAGGTAGGGGATTGGGATTAAAGATAATCTTTGACTTAAACCTAAATCTAAGCAGTATTGACCCATACGGCACCGAGAACCCGTTGATAATAGCCACAGGCCCCCTAGGCGGAACCAGGATACCGCTGGCAACCAGGGCGGCGGCAATCTTCAAGTCGCCACTCACCAATAGGTGGAGTTACTCAACGGTTGGTGGAACCTTGGGCGCCTACATGAAGTATGCCGGTGTTGATGCCGTGGTGATTACCGGTGCAAGTCCAAGGCCTATTCACCTGGTGATTAGTGATGGTAAGGTTGAGTTTAGGGATGCCAGGGATTTATGGGGCCTAGATACCGTGGAGACCGAGCACGCAATTAAGAGGGAGTTCAGGGACTCCGCAGTCCTTACGATTGGGCCTGCCGGCGAGAATAAGGTGCCGTATGCGTGTATTGGTCATGAGGATTGGAGGCAGTTTGGGCGTACCGGGGCTGGAGCCGTCATGGGTAGTAAGGGCGTGAAGGCCATAACCTTCGTACCCGTTAACAAGACTGTGGACATAGCCAATGATAAGGCTTACCAGGACCTGGTTAGGAGCCTCGGTAGGCAAGCCGTCACTAACCCAGGCATGATACCGTATAGGCAGGGTGGCACCGTGAGGCTTATAGACACTGGCAATGGCATGGGGTTCTTCCCATCGATTTACTGGACCAAGGTCGTCATGCCTAACTGGGAGGATATATCGTGGGAGAAGGTGCTGAAGCCTAAGTACTTCATTAAGCATGGTGCCTGCCTATACTGCCCAGTGGCTTGTCATAAAGTCGTTAGGTCGAGCAATGGTGAGTACGACCTTGAGTATGAGACGACAATGGCCCTAGGAGGCTTGACGGGGGTTCACGACCCACAGAAGCTCATTGACCTTGCGGAGCTCGCGGATAGGCTTGGCTTCGATACGATAAGCCTCGGAAACACAATAGCCTTCCTGATTTATTTAGGTGAGAAGGGCATTGTCAAGGGTGCGCCGAAGTGGGGTGATTATGAGGGCATTAGGCGCTTAATAATTGATACGGCATATAGGCGTGGGCTTGGTGAGTTAGCGGCATTGGGTACTAAGGCAATTGCAGAGAAGTTGGGTGTTCAGGATCTGGCGATTCATGTTAAGGGGCTTGAACCAGCCGCCTATGATCCAAGGACTCTCAAGGGCATGATACTCAATAACGCCATCTCCGAGAGGGGTGCTGATCACCTATGGTCGAGCGCCTACGCCGTTGATATTACTGGCCAGGCAGGTGGTAGGTTCGCCACCGGTGAGGAAAAGGTTAAGGCTATAATGGATATTGAGGAGAGGAACGCATTATACGACTCAATGCTTCTTTGTAAGTTTGGTAGGGCCATATATACGTGGGACGTTATTAGGGATGTTATGAATGCCGTGACCGGCTTTAACTACACGGTTGATGAGTTGAGGGAGACCGCCCAAAGAATTATTGTGCTTCACAGGTACATGAATGGTACCACCATAGAGCAGGATAGGTTACCACCGAGGTGGCTTAGGGAGCCGGTGGAGTATGAGGGTAAGAGGTACGTGGTTACTGAGGAGGAGTGGTCGTTCATGGTTAAGAAGTACTACGAACTTAGGGGATATGACGAGGTCGGGAGGCCCAAGCAAGATACTTTAGCCAGGCTTAAAATATTGACTTAATTTAATATTAAGTCTTCACAGCCCTTATCAATAGGAATATTCCTAAATATGTCCGGTAAGATACAATGTTACCAATTAATTCCCGAATTAACCTCCTCAACCATGAAATACCTCCAATGTCCCTAACGGTAATCCTCATTGTGGCGTAATCCCAAACTTCCCTAGGCGCCACAATAGACACCAACAGCGGTAGCACGAATACTAGGTAAAATAGTAGGATGGCGTATGTTAGTGGATTATCGGGTCTCCAAAACTCGAGAACTATGAATGAGCCATCCCTCCTGAGGACCCTACGTACCTCAAGTAGCGCCATTGGTTTATTACTGAATTGCCTAAGTGCGAATGATGTGTAAACAGCGCATATTGATCCACGCCTAATTGGCAAGTACTCACTAACACCAACGACCTTATCAATAATCTCAGAGTATTGGTCACCCATTGACTTAAGACCATTGATTGCCGGGTCAAGCAGTATTACCGGCCTATGCCTCAGGCCGTTGCGTATTACGAACCTGGTCATTGAGCCATCCCCAGCGCCAAGGTCGAGAAGATAACCACCGCAATTACCTATTGATGAGACTATCTCTTGAAAGGCCCAGTACCTGAGTCTCCTTAATTGAAATAACGTGATGACGGTATTTACCAATTCATAGTTTGAGTATGCGAAGACCTTATTCATAACGTCTTTAAAGAATTGGGATATGCTCACGTAATCACCTTAGTAACTTCAACGAACCAGTGACCTTATTAATTAAATCCTCGGGCCCAGGCCCAATCGCAAGCACAGTGATCGTACCTGGCGGTAACTCCGTGAGGCCAGCATCCTCAACCAGGAACGTCGGCAGGCCCAGTTTCTCCGCCTTCTCCCTAAGCCTGAGCAACTCATCCAGTGAGTTAACAATCAAAACAACCTTCTTTTGCCCAGAGGACTCCCAAGCCCTAAACCACTCAAGCCAATCCCTCCTACCATCCTCAAGGACCCTAAGCACAGCCCCAACAGCCCCATGGGCCACCTGGGCAGCCGTTTTACCACAGGACATCCCGAGGTCAGCCCTAACCACAATAACCTGCTTGTACATCGTAATCACCTCAGTGAACTCCAATCACTGAGTATTTTCCTTGCCGCGTTATAGCCAGGCACTCCAGTCACCTGCCCACCAGGCCATGTACCAGCACCGCCCAGGTAAAGCCCCCTTATCGGTGTTGAGTAGCCCCAGCCGGGTATAGGCCTATTGCTGAACATGTAATCCTCGGTCATTGGCAGGTGATTAAGGTTACCGCCGGCCAACCTAAATATTGACTCATAATCACTCGGCGTTATCAACTCAAAGGCCTTAATACTCGACCAATCAATGTCAAAGTACTCACCTAGCTCATCCCTAGTTGGTAGGCCAGTAACTATTAAGTAATTGCCGTGGACCACCGTCTCGCCAAAGGGTAGTTGCAGTATTGAATTCCTGTAATTATTCAATTCACCCCTTAACTTAATTGGCTCATTACTAACAATGACCAACCTGGACGCGCCACCCAGGGGTACGCTCCTTAGCCTATCAATTACTGACTTATCGAAGTACTCCTCGCCAACCAGGTTAATTAATGTATTTATTGGACTCGCCGTGGACAGCACAGCCCTCGCCTCAATACTCCTCCCATCATCAGTGATCACGCCTCTGACCCTCCCACCCTCAACAATTATTCTCCTAACGCCTAAGCCAAGCACCACCTTAGCACCAGCCCTCAGGGCGGCATTGTATAGCTCACGGGCGAAGACCTGCATGCCAACCTCACCATCCTTAGCAGGGAACCACCAATCAGTGTCAGGATTATAATAACCAACCATGAAGGCTGGCTGGTCCAGATAAGGCTCGAATATGAACATATCCCAAAACTCCCTGGGCAGGTATTGGCTAAGGAACTCCCAACCCCTTAATTTAATGAATTCACTCAGCACAGAATCATTGAGTAATTCATCCCTACTTGGTGGATTTAACCTAAACATGTACTTACGTAATGCCTTATGGAAATTCACGATCTTACTCCACATAGCCCTTAGGTTATCGCCAAGGCCCCACCTATTGAACTCACGAACCCTATCCTCAAGACTCCTCCACCACCTAACAAACTCCCCATCCTTCACGTAAACCGCAATAGGCTCCGGCTTATACTGCTCAACGTTTATCCCCAACTCACTCATTAGGTCGCTGGGTATTAGGCCAAGTACGTAGGCCCCTATAGGCACCTCAACACCACCAACAACGTGATAGCCAGCCAAACCGCCAGGCCAAGTCACATGATCGAGAACGAGCACTTCAAGCCCAGCCCTGGCCAGGATTATACTTGCCACTAATCCATTATGCCCCGCACCAATTATAACAACATCAACCACAATAAATGTGAGAATCCATGACTTTTAATAACTTAGCTTAAGGAACTTCCTATACTGCTCGACATAGGTCCTTAATGACTCAGGCACTTTTATTGCCAATGCCGCCGCACCCAGTATGCCTATGTCATCACCAAACCTAGTAAACTCTATTCGCGCTGGTTTAACAGCTAAGTATCTCTTTAGGTATTTTTCAATTCCCCTTCTAAATAAATCCATGTTATTAAGGGCCATTGAACCCCCCAGCACTATTAATTCTGGATCGTAAGCATTCATGACGCTGGCTAAGCCAGCCGCGTGCACCCTCATTAGGTAATTATCTATGAAATCCCTGGCGAGCTCATCCCCCTCATAATAAGCCCGAAATACCTCCTCAGTACTCACATACTCGTCTTTGGTAAGTCTCTCATACAACCTTGACTTATACGACCTCCCCCTAACAAATTCCTTAATGACCCTCGGTATATTAGCCCCTGAACCGAGGGCCTCCCAATGCCCATAACCACCACAGCCACACTGTATTTCGGAATTCACGTCAATGACCATGTGGCCAATTTCGTGAGCATTCCCATCCTTGCCAATGAGTAGGTGTCCGTCAACTATGACGCCAGCACCAATGCCGGTGCTAAGGGTTATGTAGACGAGGTTATTAACGCCCTTACCAATACCGAATAGGTACTCGCCCCACACAGCTGCCATAGCATCGTTACCCAGGACCACGGGTACCCTGAACTCCCTGATTATTGGTTCCACAAGCTTAAACCTCTTGATTGGTGCATTCGGTGCCCAGGGTACGATACCCTCCCTCAGGTCTAACGGACCTATGGAGCCAATACCTATACCATCAATGCCACCCCCACCCGTTAAATCCCTTATTGACTTAATAATTACGTTGGCTACGGTATTCTCGTCACCACTCATTGGTTGTCTCGTCTTCACCTTATTGATAACTTGACCATCCTCACTCACAAGTCCAACCCTTATGTACGTTGCGCCAACATCAACACCAACATAAACCATACTATGTTCTTCGGAGAGATACGCACTTTTAAATTATTAAGGGACATAATTGATGGATTTATAAAAGGGCTTTAAGTATGGCTTTATTGCACTTATGGTTAAGTTGGTCGTAAGGCCCATAGCCGATGTGGTGAGTGAGAATGAGATTAGGAGGAAGACCGAGGAATACGTAAGTGAAATGCTGAGGAATGCCCAGGTCATTGGCGATGATTTATTCCTCGTGGATAAACCCACGGGTAAGGCTACTCCATCCTTCTTCAGCAATGATTGCTTCGTTAAGTCCCTGATAAAGCTTAGGTTTGGCACGATAACGAACATGGATGGTATAAGGAGCTTGGCCAGGGGTAGGGCAATACACGACCTCTATCAGGAGTGGTTTAAGATCGCTAATCCCAGGGTTCATGTGGAGGTTGAGAGTGGCATAGAGACTGTGGATACCTCTGGCAGGGCTGACATTGTTTACATGCGTGAGTTCGACGGCGAGGAGATTTGGGGTTTAATTGAGTTGAAGAGTTCGTGGAGTCTCGATGAGGATAGGGAGAGGAGGTACCTTAAGCAGGTAGTCTCCTACGTATTAATGCTTGAGGAGGCAGGGATAGACATTAGGGAGGCGTACCTGGTCACAATGAGGGATGTTAAGTCATTGCCCATAATTAGGTTGAGGAGGGAGTACCAAAACGTCCTGGCGGAGCTTAAGGCTATTGAGAATTACCAGGGATGGCCCATGGAACCACCAGACCCACTCCTATGCATTAGGTGTGAGTTAAGACCGATCTGTAGTACCTACGCGATTTACAAAAGTAATAAATCCATAAATATTAACAAAGCCAGTGATTGATAATACTTATTAATGAATTAAGTAGGAGAAAATCAATGTCGCTAATAACAAAGATACTCGTTGGGTATGATGGCTCAAAGGCTGGGGATAAGGCGCTGGATTACGCAATAAACATTGCAAAGAGCTTCAACGCAAGGCTCTACATTCTTCACGTGATTGAGGAGGGTAAGATAGCCATAGCCCCAGACTCGTCGATGTACCCCGCCTTAATTGATACCATGGAGAGGCAGGGTAGGGACCTCCTAAATAAGGCTGTGGAACGTGCCAAGAACCAGGGCGTTAATGCGGAGGGCTTGCTTGAGGTGGGTACTGATGCCGCTGAAACAATAATAAACGTGGCAAATAACCTAAATGTTGACTTAATCGTGGTTGGTTCTAGGGGGTTAAAGGGATTAACGAGGTTCCTGTTGGGGTCTGTGAGTGAGAAGGTCGTTAGGTATGCCAACAGACCCGTCCTCGTTGTTCATTGAATGAGGTTAGGCTTAAAACGCTGATCGCTCATAATCATAGGGCAATAACAATATGCCAGTAATTGCAGCCACAAGTGGTTCAGGCAATGTCAGTAGTGTTAGTAGCTTAGTCCCTAGCTGGGTTTGGACTACCGTAATAGTCATTGCGACCGCCGTAGTGATTTATTTCGTGCTTGATTACGTATTTGATAAATTAGTTAGGGCCTTTGTTAAGCTTTCGAGGAAGGGTGATGTTGAGAATGCGAAGTTCATCTTTAGGATAATGCTCATAGTCACCATATTGTCAGCCATAGCATATGTTTACCAACAATACTTAATCGTTGGCGCCTTACTCATCGTCTTTGCCGTAATACTAATACTAGGCACCAGGCCGATAATTGAGGAGTACTTCACGGGTAAAATCACCAGGCTCATTAAGGATTACTCACTGGATGTTGGGGATCACGTTGAGGTCATGGGGATTAAGGGCTACATAATTAAGCAGTCGTCAATGGGCCTAATAATTAGGAGTTCACGTAATGAACTAATATATGTACCCTATACATTGGTATTGAAGAATGTAATCAGGAAGGTACCGCCAACAGAGGGCATTGAGATTAGGATACCGTTTAAGGTACCTAAGGATGGGCTGTTAATCGATGACTTACGTAAGGAGCTCACGGACTACATGGAGGAGTTGGGTATTGAGGATCCGCGTGTTGATGTCGCTGCAATTGAGGATAAGTACATCGAGTTGATGGCTCGAGGCACTTATAAGGACTTAAGGACCATCGATGATGTTAGGTACTCTATACTTAATAAGGCGTTTGAATTATCAATGGAGCTTGGTAAGAGGTATAACGTTAGAAGCAATGAGTGACTTACCCACTTAGTTCGTTAATTAGTTTATTCACGTTCTCTGATGGACCCGCAATGACCAACTCGTCATTACCCTCTATTACGTAGTCACCACCTACCTTAGTGATGCCATTTGGTGTAACCACATATGGTATTGCCACGCCATAACCATTACTTACCTCACTAATGCGCTTACCTATTAGTTGCGAGTCAGTATTAACCCTCACCACTACAAATGTTAGGTTTGTTGATGGGTCTGTGAATACTGACCTGGCTGAATCACTCATTATTAGGGTCTCTATGTTCCTTGACACTAGGTCTTCAACGACTATGGTATTAATGTTCAATTCCCTAAACAAATCCACGTTATCCCTATTATTAACCCTAGCGATTATTAACGGTACCCCCTTACTCCTGGCTATGTTACATGCCTTATAATTCAATTCATCATTATCGGACAACGCCAGAAATAACTCAGCCTTATCAATACCCACCTCATTAAGTACATCCTCGCTGCTTGGATCGCCCCTGTAAACAAGCGCCGACGACTTAAGCATCTTGAAGACCCTAGAGCACGCCTCGTCATTTGAATCAACAATCACTACATCATACTTATCCATGAGTGCCTTAGCCACGTTAACACTCACGTTATTTGCCCCAACTATTATGGCAAGCTTCAATACTAACCACCAATCACGCAACTTAAGTGGGAACCATTTAAATTCATTATTACTTTAACACATACCGTGATTCCAAGAGAATGGGTGGAGCTTGTTAAGGATGGGTTGAAAAACTCATACGCACCATACAGCGGGGTTAAGGTGAGCGCACTGGCGATAACGCCTGACGGCAAGGTGTATAGGGGGGTGAATGTTGAGAATGCATCCCTCGGACTCACGGTATGTGCAGAGAGGGTTGCCATATTCAACGCGGTTTCCAATGGAGAGAAGAGGATAAAGACGATTGTGCTAACGTCAAACCTGGATAAGCCGATATACCCCTGTGGGGCCTGTCTCCAGGTAATGAATGAGTTTGGTGTTGAGGAGGTAATTATTGTTCATGGTGATAGGGTGATTAGGCATAGCTTCAATGAGTTGTTTCCAAGACCATTTAGTGATTGGAGGAAGCAGGGATGATAAGTGACTAGGTATTACGGGCCTTCAAAACCACAGACTGGGCATTTGTATGGATTCCCAGTTCTCCTACAGTGCTCGCATCTCCAGATCTCAGCCTTACCACAGTTTGGGCATAGGAAGTGTGTTGCCCTCTCATATGGCTTTATTGGCTTACCACACGAACTACACACTGGTACGGTTGGTCCATGGAGTACTGGCCTCGGCCTCTCAACCCTGGGTAGCGCCATTGGGTATCGCGGGGCAATCACTAATTTAAGCATTTCTATAACGTTATTAATGCGTGAGTAATCCTTAATAAAGCCGGGTACCTATGGTAACGAGATGGACGTTAATAAGGTAATAGATACGGCAATATTCATGCTAGTGATTATACTGGCTGCCGTATTAACATACTTTCTACTTGCCAGGGTCGTTGCACCACCATCAAAACTACACAGTGGTGTTACCGAGATTACGTACCCCATTGGAACATCAAGCATCGTTATATGGCCACCATATTTCCAATTGGACAATGCATCATTGATATACGCAGCCTTCAGTAATTATAGTTTGATATATGGGCCGAGCACGGCGCCAATCAAGGTATTAATACTGTATAACCCAGTCATGCCTCCCGCAACTAATTTCACGGTTAATAACATTAATTACATACTCAATACCTCGGGGAAGGGGCTTGTTCAGTATGAGATTGCATTTAATGTTTACTCATACATGGGTACCATGTCCGCATCGCCATTAACCACTGCCGAGCTTAATGTGGCGTCAGTGGCGTACTGCCTATACTTCAATACGACTAATAAGGATAACGCCTTACTCTTCCTTAATAGGGTTGGCTCGATAATTGGTTCGAACGCGAGCAGCATAGCTAATTTAACGAGTATTTCATCAGTACAGTCAATACTTAATAGTATGGGTATTAACATAAACGCCACATCCTGCGTCAATGAGTATGAGCAGTATGTAATGAGGTACCAGGGCGAGGTTGGTTTAGTACTCAGTCTATATTATGTGCCACCATTCGTAACACCATCGCCACTCACGTATGAGGTGCCCCTTAACTCACCAATAGTATTCATGCTTGGTTACAACTCATTGACTGGCGCTTACGATGATACAGTAAATAATATACAGTTACCAATATTCGTGCAAAACCTAATGACCCAGAAATTCATGTACCAAAACCTAAGTGGCTAACTAATCATACTACTTATCAAGCCCCTTAGCGCCGTTATCTCGAAGTACTCAACATTCGCGGCTATATAGAGAAGTATCACTGATATTAGGTAATATATTATTAATGCCGTGACATCGCCCTTACCAATACGTCTACCGCCACGCAATGAATTAATGAGATCCCTCGTGAAGGTTATTGAGCCAGTCGTGGAGAAGGCATATGCGAGGAGTTCTATGATTCCATGAGGGAAGAACATTGTTATGAATAGGGATATTACGAGACCAATTATTGAGTTTAACGCATATGCCACATACACGCCTAGTACGAACCCCGTCATTACTAGGGCAAGCACGAAGAAGAGTGGGCCAACCACGGGGATTGCCATTAGTGAGTCAATCTCCAGGTTATGAAGGAAGATGTAATTTGGGCCTAGATCAGCGGTGCTTATTAATTGATTACGTAACGAATTAATCACTGATTGGTTTACGAACGAGGGACCGACATAAAAACCAATTATTGATAGGAGTACCAGTAGGATTAATTCAACCACATAGGTCAGGGCAACCCTCTTGATATTAATTATCATAATGTCTCACTCTAAGTAATTGTTAGGGCGTGAGGAGGGTTTGGGAAGATCTGCGTTCAAATCCTTCGTCACCGCTCGGTGCATCCCTCCTATCTTCATTACGTGTAGAGCCATTATGAAGTACTTAAGCCTTACTTACATAATCAACGTCTACCCATCGTTTCGAGTAGTCTATTAATTACTATCCTCCTAACGAACTCCTCACGTTCATCCTCATCAAGCTTAAGCCTAACGAACCTCGCACTCTCAACGATCCTGGGCAGTAGTACGTTGTCTATGGCATTGACCATTCTCTGGTACTCCCTAACTCTAGCCAGTAACGTATAGAATAGGCTTTCTAGATTCATCATCTCTGAAATGGCCTTGAAATTGCCGTAAATACCGTATAGGGCGCTATCGAGCTCTGGTGGTATTGCGAAGATTCCATAATTAGGGCTTGAAACACCCCTAAACTCAAGCCCCCTGAACTTAAGTCCCTCCATTATTATGTCCACAAACTCCACGTCAACGGATGGCCTCACAACCTCGCTTAATTTGCCGTAATCCTCTATGCTAATCTTCGAAACCGCAGCCTTAAGCATTAGGGATACCCTGTTCAATTCCTCGTATACGCTCTTCCTGGCACTCTCGAGCTTTGGTATTATTGCTCTAATCCTCTGTATTGTCGCATTCCTCGCATCCTCAACCGTCTTCTTAATACTCCTGTAAAGCCTCTCTTGGTTCCTCAGTCTTAATAGGGTTAGCCTTGATGGTACTGGCCTCTCAAAGGCCACGTAGTTAAGGAACGTTTTATATTTTTAAACATTATTACATAAGGACTGAGGCCTCAGTAGATGAGTAGGGTAAGCCAGGCGGAAGCTTGGAGGAGGGTTAGAAGTGTGCTGGAGATGAGTGATTTAGTACTTGAGGTTATTGATTCTAGGGATCCCGTGGAGACCAGGAATAAGAGGGTTGAAGAATTACTGAATAAGTTAGGTAAGCCATTGATAATCGTAATTAACAAGGCTGACTTAGTGCCTATCGAAGTGCTTAAGGAGTGGAAGGAGTACCTCGGTCGGGAGCATCCCACGGTGTTCATAAGCGCTAAGAATAGGTTAGGCACTAGGAAGCTAATAGTCAGTATTAAGCAACACGCACCTAGACTCCCTGTTAGGGTCTCCGTGGTTGGCTATCCAAACGTGGGTAAGTCAACAATAATTAATTACCTTAAGGGCAGGCATGTTGCGGAGACGAGTCCAGTGCCTGGTTGGACAATTGGCGAACAGGTAGTTAGAGCCAAGCAGTGGCTTATAGTCATAGATACGCCCGGCGTTATACCGCCTGAGGAGGTTAGGGATGAGGCGTTACTTATTATTAAGGGTGCCATAGACCCTACCAAGCTTGAGGACCCTGTTTTACCAGCGGTAAAGTTAATAATGAGGATTAAGTCGTTCAACCCCAAGGCATTTATGGATAGGTATGGCATTGATGCAGAGGACCCAATGGAGCTCCTGGAATTAGTTGGTAGAAAAAGGGGATTGCTCCTAAAGGGTGGTAAGGTGAATATTAGGGAGGCTGCTATCGCCGTGATTAGGGATTGGATACTCGGTAAATTAACCTATTACTATAGGCCTGGGGTGATTGGTAATGCCTAGGAAGCTCGTACCCATGGTGCTTAAGCCATCGGTTAGGCCGCTTAAGTATTACGACATTGTCGGTGACTTAATGATTAACTTCCTAATGAATAGGAGGGTTGCCATTATTAGGCAGGTTAATGATACGGCGACATTAATGACAAGAATTAGGCATGAAGATGGGAGCAAATTACCAATTATTATTAATAATAAGGATGAGTTGATTAGATATGTTAAGGCTGGTGGTATTGACTTCATGGCCTCCGTGAGTACGGCATTGTCAAAGGGCATTGATATGGTGATAATTGATGTTAAGGGCGGTAAGAAGGTTTGGATGGTTGATAGGGGGTTGGAGTTGATGGACTTAATAGTTACTGCTGTACGTACCGTCTTCGAGTACGTTGGTTTAATGAATAATGCAGTAATATTTGATGGTATGAATGGGTTTAAGGTAATTGCATCATTATCGAAGGATGTCGATGATAATTATATGAAGCCCTTCGTTGATTTGGTTAGTGAGACCGTGAATAGGAGCTTAAAATCCCTCGATTTATTTAAGGCATATGGTAATGATGTAATTATCGGTGGTAATACAATGCTTAAGGTCAAGATGTATAGGGTACCCCTATCCCTGCACTGGTCGACTAAGCTCTCGGCAATACCACTTGCAAGGGTTTATGACTTCCTGACCCTTTACGCCGACCCATCAAACGTGATTAGACGTTTAGAGACTAATAGGAGGTTGCTTGAACCACTGCTTAATAGGAACCCTGTTGATAAACTAATCGATACTGTGAATAGGTGGGTTAATAATGATTATTCATTAGTTTATTACATTAAGGGTATTATTAGGGATAGAATTAAATACGGCAATATAGATGCAAAATTAGGAATTGATAGAGAAAACCTTAAAACATAGCATTAATCCTATAGGCGATAACAATGAAAAGAGTCGTAATGGCGTTCATAGTCATTGGCATAATAATACTCATAATGTCTAATATAAGGATTGCATTACCAATAACTAATACAGTGCTGCCTAACTTTAACGATATTGTGAATGTAACACCTGGGTTAAAGCTAATAGTCAGCGATACAAACGGTTCATTAACACTAATACCGGTCAGGGGCTATTCATTATTTATAGATACCATTGATTACTTATCACCAATATTTGTCTTTGTAGGAATAATAATATCAATAGTCCTATTAATAATTAAGAGGAATCAAAGCATCGATGTGTCGGACCCGTTATTCTTCGGAATAGTACTAATGCTCATTGTTGCCCTGATATTCTCATTACCCATACCAACCCAAATATACTTAAATGAGAATGGCATCACTCAGTCAATACTTGTTGGCGTTAATGCGTATGTTGGGTTCTCATCAATAACGTACTTAATAGGCGCGGTATTACTCATGATGAGTACCTGGCTTTACCGTGAGAAGGCTGTCATGGAGGATGCATACTCGGATATTGATCAATTAATGAGTATGACCATCATGCTTAAGAGTGAGGAGGAGACAGAGCGGTCTGAGGATAATGAAGAAGACCAGCAATAGGGGCGTAATCTGCTTCTTCTGCCTTAGGAGGGTCAGGGAGTACTACATCGTTGACTATGAAGTTAAGGAGCTGGATATGACATTCAAGGTCTACGCATGCCCTGAATGCTACGCTAAGATAATGTCACGGAAAGGAAAGCAAGCCCAGTGAAGGAATGCTAATACGTGAATTCCATTACCACCCTTATTTCATAAACGTCTCCAGGACACCCTAAAAGACCTTACGTTATCGATCAAACTATCAAATTCATTAATGAAGGAATTAACCTGATAGATACTGACCACTGGAACACCATCGATCAATTCCGTGGACGCCCTATGCCAAGTAATGACCACGGGTATGAGTACTGCCTCACCCCAACTAACGCCAATCCTACTCATCAAAACCTCAGGCTCCTTAGCAACCAACTCAACCTTCTCAAGGTGCCTACTCACTATCTGCCGTATTGACGATGAGACCCTCCTCCAACGCTTAGCTTCAATGAGGAAAACCCACGGTCTTCTATGGGCAATCACATCAAACTCAACCCTAGAACCAGCCACAGGAACCCTAAGCCTGCTAACAACCTTAAACCCCCACTCTTCAAACACCAACCTAATTAAGGCCTCGAATTCATCCCACGGCAAGTACCTCGATATAGACTCAAGGTCAATAAACAACCCCTTACCCACAAAATACCTAATTAACCTATGTGGAGGCATGACGGACTTATAACCATCACCAACCCTAACCAAAACCCCATCACTCATTAGCGAATTAATGAAATCCTCAATCGCAGAATCACTAACACTAGATACCGCCTTAAGTGACTCACGTGTAAAAACACCATCCTTAGAAACGATAATTAACGCCCTAACAAGCCTCTCCCTCAGGCTCATCCTCAGTATACATTTTTAAGCGCCCACTTATAGTATTTTGCGGTGATGAAACTTCAGCGGCGGATGAAAACCGATGAATGCTGGGTCAGGGACTGAAACCACACAAAACACCACAAATCACGTTCCCCAACACCCTATCGAGACCCTCCAACACTAGAGAGAACCTACCAAACGACAACACTAAGCCTATCTACACCACCAATATTCTATTGAAATCTTCCCCACCAATCCCGATGTGGATATGCTCTATGCTGATGATGCTAACTTTCAATATTCTATTGAAATCTTCTTGGGTTTTAACGCTGAATACGATACATGACGTTTTAATGCTTTCAATATTCTATTGAAATCTTCGCGGGTCTAAGCAACACCGTGTTATCACCATTACTGGGCAGTGTGGCCTTTCAATATTCTATTGAAATCTTCTTGATAACGATTGACTTGATGCAGGCAATAACCGTTAACTCGACGACTGCTTTCAATATTCTATTGAAATCTTCAGGCTGAGATTTACGCGCCATGGGATGGCACGCGTTTTGTTACGTTAGAAGACTTTCAATATTCTATTGAAATCTTCAATAAGGGTTTCAGCGGTTGAAGGGGTTTCGTATGAGTATGAGGTCTTTCAATATTCTATTGAAATCTTCCAGGCGAATAAACCTGGCACTAACCCTAAGGAAACTACACAGGAAACTTTCAATATTCTATTGAAATCTTCATGGCAGTCCACGAGGCTTATATTAATACCATCATTGCCAATAATCCCTTTCAATATTCTATTGAAATCTTCCTCGAGCTGGCTTACTGGTGGTGGCGGTAGTGACTTCGGCACGAGCTTTCAATATTCTATTGAAATCTTCAACGAGGGTAGTGAATTCGAGGAGGGTATCATTATGATGCCCGAGAGCTTTCAATATTCTATTGAAATCTTCTACTGTGGTGTTTACCAGGGAATTTCATGTAGGGAGCTTGCTTTCAATATTCTATTGAAATCTTCGGCATGCAAATGGTTCTATGCGTGGTTGGGCATGGGTGACCCTTTCAATATTCTATTGAAATCTTCCCTCCCTGCTGGTCACTCCCCACCACCAGGTAGGGTTAGACTAATCTTTCAATATTCTATTGAAATCTTCTTCTTCATCCATGATTTGCACTGAGGCAATAAAGTGTGGATTTCCCTTTCAATATTCTATTGAAATCTTCGTGAAATTGTTTTAGTTGCTCAGGTTACAGAGAGCAACGTTGCTAGACTTTCAATATTCTATTGAAATCTTCCGGTGCGTTGGTTTATTTGGTTATTTTTAAGTTTTTCCTTTACCCTTGCTTGATTTTCATTGGAACATAAATCCCCATGAACATCCACGACACGCACTTGTTCCAACGACCCCCAACGAGACAGGTATTACTTGTCCCCACGGCACCATTCAATTACCCAACAACGCAACTATTCCAACGATGCCTTATACACTGCAAAATAATGAGTATGCGCGAACGAACCATGCACGTAGTGCTCGTTCAATGACTTGGTAAGTGGGGTTGATTAACTGCTTGAGGAGAAAAATGATTTTTAAATCAAGTTTACCCCCTTCATTCTAGGTAGTTATGAGTAAGGTTGATTCATCATTCGTGGATTATAGGCCGCCGATCACCGTGGTAGTCGGCCACGTTGATGTCGGCAAGACACTACTCCTTGATAAGATAAGGGGCACCTTCGTAGCCTATAGGGAGCCCGGCATGATAACGCAGCATATAGGCTTGTCATTCATACCCTGGAACGCCGTGGAGAGGATAGCCGACCCACTGCTCACGAAGTTTAGGCTTAAGGGTAAGGTGTGGATTAAGGGCTTCCTCATGGTCGACACGCCGGGCCACGCAGCCTTCTCCAACCTGAGACGTAGAGGCGGTTCTGTGGCTGATTTGGCTGTCTTGGTGATAGATATTACGAGGGGGTTTGAGGAGCAAACTTATGAAAGTCTCACCCTGATCAGGTCCAGGAACATACCCTTTGTGGTCGCAGCGAATAAGCTTGACAGGATATATGGTTGGGAACCCCATGAAAATGCGCCGTTCCTTGACTCATATGAGAAACAGAGGGAGGATGTTCAGGGTAGGGTTGAGGAGGCCATTGCGAGGATAATAGAGGAATTCAATAAGTTGGGTATGGATGCTGACAGATATGATAGAGTGAGGGACTTCAATACCCAGGTGCCTATTGTACCCACGAGTGCGGTCACTGGTGAGGGATTAGCCGACTTATTAGTTGTACTTGCTGGGTTAAGCCAGAGATTTAGTAGGGATAAGTTGAGGGTTACGTACGGGCCAGGTAAGGGCGTTGTCATGGAGATTAGGGAGGAGAAGGGCTGGGGTGTCACGGCAGATGTTGTGCTTTATGATGGGGTGATTAGGAAGGGAGACCTAATAGTTACAGCGGGGCTCGAGGGCCCAGTAAGCACTAAGGTTAAGATGCTCGTCATGCCAAAGCCACTTGACGAGATGAGGGATCCTGAGGATAGGTATATGTTCATGGATGAGGTTAAGGCAGCGGCTGGTGTAAAGATAATCGCTGATGGGCTTGACCAAGTCGTCCCAGGCGCACCCGTCTTCGTCGTTCCTCAGGAGGCTTCGCTGGACGAGTATGTGAAGTTGGTTAGGGAGGAGGTTTCGGAGGTTAAGATTGAGACTGATAGGGATGGTGTCGTTGCTAAGGCCGATACGTTGGGTACCCTCGAGGCAATGGTAATCTACCTTAGGAGTCAGGGTATACCCGTTAGGAAGGCCGACGTTGGTAATGTAAGTAGGAGGGACGTTGTTGATGCCTCAATTGTCAGGAGGAAGAACCCGCTCTACGGCGTCGTCCTAGCGTTCAACGTTAATGTTCCTCATGATGTCGAGGTGGAGGCCATGCAGTATGGGGTTAAGATATTTAGGAATGAGATACTGTATAGGCTTGTCGAGGAGTTCACCCAGTGGTATAAGGAACAGAAGACGAAGCTCATAGAGATGGAGCTCGATAAGTACGTAAGGCCTGGAAAGATAAGGATCCTCCCCGGCTACGTATTCAGGAGGAGTAATCCAGTCATTGTTGGTATTGCCGTGCTTGAGGGGGTGATAAAGCCTGGGTATCCATTGATAAGGGGTGATGGCAGGAGGGTAGGCACCATAATGCAGATTCAGGATAAGGGTAAGAACATACCAGAGGCTAGGAAGGGTATGGAAGTCGCAATATCAATAGAGGGTAATATAATGGTTGGTAGGCAGATTAAGGAGGGCGATGAGCTGTACGTGGATGTTCCTGAAGAGCACGCAATAACCCTAATGACACAATTCAAGGACCAATTAACGGAGGACGAAATAGCACTACTCAAGGAGATACTAAAGATCAAGCGTTCATCGAAATGATGAACCAAGTGATTTAGATTTATATTGTTCATGGATGATGTAAATATTATCAATAATCATAATTCTAAGGTATAGTAATTTATGTATGACTAGATAATGCTTATAAAGGAAAAATAGGCAAGAGGCACGGTGGTAACTATCTGGGACTGGAAAAGTATAGAATAGATCTCCCCATAGATGAAATACCAACATATTGGTACAACATACTCGCAGACTTGCCAGAACCACTGCCGCCACCGTATGATCCTGATAATGGTAAAAGGCTTGAGCTTCTTAAGCAGGTAATACCATCAGAGCCGCTGAGGCTTGAGTTCTCCACAGAGAGATTCGTGAAAATACCTGAAGAGGTCCTGGAACGTTACCTACAAGTGGGTAGACCAACGCCTTTAATCAGGGCGAAGAGGTTTGAGGAATACCTCAACGCGCCGGTCAGGATATATTTAAAGATGGAGGGATATACCTACACGGGTAGCCATAAGATAAACTCAGCACTTGCCTGGGTATATTATGCGCTCAAGGATGGTGCTAAGTTCGTGACTACAGAGACGGGTGCTGGGCAGTGGGGTTCGGCGGTGGCGTTAGCCGCGGCATTATTTAAGGTTAAGGCCCACATATTCATGGTTAGGGCTAGTTATTATGCAAAGCCATTGAGGAGGTACTTAATGCAGATGTATGGTGCTGAGGTCCATCCAAGTCCAAGCGAATTAACGGAGTTCGGTAGGAAGTTACTACGTGAAAACCCAAACCACCCAGGTAGCCTGGGCATTGCAATAACGGAGTCCGCCGAATATGCATTGAAGAATGGCGGTAAGTACGTGGTGGGTAGTGTAATAAATGCTGACATAATGTTTAAGACAATTGCGGGCCTTGAGGCTAAGAAGCAACTGGAATTGATTGGCGAGGATCCCGACGTAATGATCGGTGTGGTTGGCGGTGGATCTAATTGGGGTGGTGCGTTCTATCCCTTTATTGGTGAAGAGCTCAGGAGTGGTAAGGTTAGGCGTAGGTACATTGCCGTTGGGGCCCTTGAAGTTCCAAAGGTGACTAGGGGCGTCTATAAGTATGATGATCCTGACACAGGTAGGGTGCTGCCTCAATTGAAGATGTACACCATAGGCGCCGATTTCGTACCACCACCCATCTACGCTGGCGGTCTCCGTTACCATGCCGTGGCGCCAACACTGTCGTACCTGATGTATAAGGGTTATGTTGAGGGTCGTGATTATGACCAGGAAACCGTATTTAAGATGGCCCAGATATTTGCCCAGGTTGAGGGGTATGTGCCTGCGCCGGAGACGGCTCATGTGCTGCCTGTTGTTAAGGAGATTGCTGATGAGGCTAGGAGGACTGGTGAGAAGAGGGTCATTTTAATTAGTTTCTCAGGACATGGATTACTTGACCTGGGCAATTACGCAGATGTACTTGGCTTCGAGAAGGCGTGAGGCTCGCCTATACGTTTAACCTCGATAAAAATATGTGAGCAGGTGTTACATCAACATCCTCCACATCCTTCGATATTGTTATTACCCTCTTCATTCTACCTGCCCTAACACCTGGGCGTTCGCTTCCTCTCCCATACTTCACCTCATAACCAGTGAAGTCGCTGAGCGTGATAATGTCAATTTCCCTATTACCAACCGTGGTGTAACCAACATCACTAATTCTAGCCAGGTGTGACGCTACCACACCCTCAATAATTATTGGTTCATCAGGTACTTTAACGCCGGTCCAGAGTGAAATTACCCTATATATGAATGGGTCTATGAAGTGTATCTTCATTAATTTCCTGTAGTCCTTACTCCCTGTATTGACATCGACGTAGTTAAGTACGGTGATTAGAAACATCCTACTTAGTAAATTGATGTATTCCGAGACGGTCCTATGCGAGATTCCTAGATCCTTAGCTATCGAGTTATAGCTTATTCGTGAACCAGCCTTTTCAAGTAATACCGAAAGTATTTCCTTGAGTAATCTCTCATCCTTATCAACTCTCTTAACATCATATATTACCCAGTCGATGTACGATTTATAAACATCGCTTGTTATTGTACCTAAATTAAAGTAGGAATTTATTGATAGAGGAAAGCCGCCAGTCACCAGGTACTTCTCAAATAGGTCTCTAATCTCCTCGTACCAGCCCGGCTCCGCGCTGATCTCTGGCCTTAGGGCCTTTATGTAGGATTGAAAGCTAAGGGGAAGCAACGTAACATCTACGCCGAACCCTCTCCTGCCAGGGAATGTCTCTATATTACCCCTTAGAGCAATGCTTGTTGAACCTGTTATGGTGATAACATCATTCTTAAACAATCCCCTGTCTATGCCGTACTTAATAGCCCTGAACCAATCATTTACATAGGTTACCTCATCAAGGAATATATAACTTGTTTCAATACCACGCTCCTCCTTGATCCTAAGATATCTCCTTAAAATATCAATCAATTCCTCATAATCAGTAAGTAAGTCACAACTATAATAGAAGATTGCCTCAGGCTTGACCTCATTAAGTAAGTTCTTAATAATTAACTTAATCATCGTTGTCTTACCCACTTGCCTGGGCCCATAGATGAAGTTCAGGGAAAACGGTCTCAAAGACACAGCATTAACCTCCTTAGGTACCCACTTAATCCTGGCATTAAGCCACCTAACCACATCAGGATCCTCATAGATATGCTCCCTACCCCTCCACCATGGGTTAAATTCATCAATGCTCATTACTTGTTATTTTTAGTATCAAGAGATTTAAATAGCTTTGTTATTTTTAGTAACAAGTTCAACGAATATAATTATAATCATTAAATGCAATAATAAGTATTTATTTTTATTTTTATGAATAGTTTATTGATTAAAGTTTTATTTTACTCAGTATTTTATTTATCAATTCTTCAGCCTCCTTATAGTTATATTCCCTCAGCATTCCTATCTTACTCGCTGCTTCGGAGCCCTCTGCATGTATCATGGCAGTCAATAAATAGCCCACTAAGTGGCTTGCTCCCAGTTCCCTGACTAAGCTCATTACTTTGTACCTAGTATCACCATCAACCGCGCCCCTGAGGTACTTACTAATGTATTGCCTTTCCTCTGGATTTGCGTAATCGTCGTGTGAGGGCATTGTGGCTATTAAACCTCCTGCGATGTCTATGAGTCCATGCACGACATCTATGAAGTGCGCATTAGCGTATAGCTTACTCACGTTTGTGTAGATTGGGTTTGGTATGGCTATTCCCTCGTCAATCCAGGGTTCCAGGGCCGCCGCCATGGCGCCCATCCTCATTATCTCCTTATACATAATCATCTGGACCAGCCAATCCCTGACATGCGGTGCGTTCTCAATGCCATTAGCCCTGGCGGCGTAAAGCGCGGCTCCTAGGTATAAATTAGCCGTGGCTGCTCTATAAGATATTGCCGTGAACCTATGGTAAGTTGCGAAGGTCCAGGCCAACTGCCCAGCCAAGTCCCACTCCCTGAACATGAATACCCTGTCCCAGGGTACGAATACGTGGTCGAAGATTGTCAATGACTCAACCTCGAACCTACTTGCCGCATTAACAGCGTTTGGGTTACCGTCATATTCAAGCACGGGCCTGACAATGAACTTAAGACCCTTTGCATTGGCAGGTACTGCGAAGGCGACGGCGTAATCCCTATCACCCTCAACCATTGCCCTATACGGCAGCACAATTATCTCATTAGCCACAGGTCCCTGCGTAGTGTGTATCTTCGCGCCATTAACCACAATGCCATCATCACGGACCTCAACAACCCTAAGGTACATATCCCTATCCTCCTGCTCATGAGGTCTCTTAGCCCTATTACCCTTGACATCGGTTTGGGCAACTGCTATTGCCAGGTCATTCTTAACAACGTATTCATAATACTTCATCACCCTATCGTAATAATTAGTGCCGTATTTCCTATCAACCTTCCTGGCAATTATCATCAATGAGAAGAGAGCATCACTACCTATTGCCTGAACTATATTGAACAGTCCATCAAATCTAAGGGTATCCTCATAAATCAACTTATGTCTTTCAAGCAAGTCATTGGTATTCTTAGGAACTTTGAAGTACCTACTTATGCGACCATAGTTAGGGTCATCATAAAGCCTATCCTTAACATCGAATAGGTCTGCCGCATGCCTAACGGCTATACTAATGATTGGGTGTGTCGTTATATCATCAACCCTCTTACCCCTGTAATAAACAACCCTGCCATCTCTGACGGAGTTTATGTAGTCTGTTGCTGACCTGGGCATGGGTAACTTATAATCCCAGGGTAAATAAGTATAGCTTATATATAGGCATGAACACTTAACGCAATTTATACTTAATTTAAGTTTAAATTATTATAAGGAAAAGTATTATGGCTTCCACGCACCTCTTCTTAATGCGTCGGTTATCGTTAATAGGTTTATTTCATTTGTTCCTTCATAAATCCTCGTGACCCTATGATCCCTCCAGTACCTCTCCACATCAAACTCCTCGAAGTACCCATAACCACCATGTATCTGTATTGCCTCGTCAATAACCTGGTTAGCGGCGTCAGTTATAAATACCTTAGCTGCTGAGGTTATCGCCGCCATGGCCCTAGGGTCAATTTGGAACTTTATGTATGAATCAACGTAATACGCAGCCCTATATAACATGCTCCTTGAAACCTCGATTAACATAGCCATCCTGGCAAGCTTTTCCTGAATAAGCTGGAAGTTAATTATTGGTTGCCCAAACTGGGCCCTCTTCTGGGCGTACTCAAGGGCCTTATCAAACGCGGCCAGCATTATACCTAGGGCTATTGCGGCGGGTCCTAATCTGGATACGTTGAAGTAAGCCAGTGTCCAGTAGAAGCCTTGGTTGATGCCTTTCTCACCACCGACTACGTAATCAATGGGTACCTCCACATTATCGAGTGTTATCTCTCCAACAGGGGATGCCCTTTGTCCCATCTTACCACTCAACTTCCTTATTTGAACGCCAGGCCAATCGGTGTGTATTATGAACAGTGTTTGACCCCTATGCTTCTTCTCGGGGTCTGTCTGTGCAAGTACTACCCCGTACTTAGCCGTTGGCGCATTTGTTATGAAGGTCTTCACACCCCTAAGTATAAACTTATCACCTTTCCTTTCGGCGACTGTTGATAACTGTGTTATGTCAGTACCATGCTCAGGTTCGGTATATGCGCCAAAGAATGTGGTTTCACCTCTATAAACAGGCGGTAGGTACTTCTTTTTCTGCTCCTCAGTGCCAAAGAAGTAAAGGAGATGTGAGCTGAAGGGCCCTGACATTATTGCCTCGCCGAGGGTTGGCTCCGCCCTAACAAGTTCCTCAGTAACCACCATATCCGCTAGGTATGTCGTGAATCCACCGCCACCATATTCAGTGGGTATTGATGGAGCGAGCAAACCCAGCTCGCCAGCCTTTCTATATAAGTCCCATGGGAACTCCTCCTTCCTCTCATACTCCCTGGCAAGCTCAGGCGAGAAGTTCCTCTGGGCGAATTCCCTCGCGGTTTTTCTTAGTAATTTCAATTCCTCTGCGTATTGCGGGAACAAATCCAGAATATCGGTCATTAAGACAGACCCTACCTCCACGTACTTAAGCCTAATCAGTAAATATCCTATATATGCGCCTGGTATTAATGGTTATTTAAACATCACGTTACTCAACGATGTTAAGTATGTCATATTAAATTGAGTAATGAATTTTATTAATTGTATCCTAATTCTTTAGTCTTTAATGTTGTTTTATTTTTATTGGTTTTACATTTTTATTTTTACCAAATATCTAAATATGGCTATATATTTATGATAAGGATTAAACCTAAGGTTTATTTTTAAGTCTAGTTTAGCGATGTCTATCGAGGAGTTCGTAGAGAGGGCTTCGGAGTTCTACGATTATCCGCTGACGTTAACGAACCTCATAAAATGGGGTGTTGACACGTTCCCTGAGCAGGAAATAGTCTATGCACCACCAGATGCGCCTAAGCTTAGGCTCACCTTCACACAGGTTTGGGATAGGGTTAGGAGACTCGCCACGGCGCTTGAGCAACTCGGTGTTAAGCCAGGTGATCCCAAGAGACTGGGTACTAGGGTTGGCGCGCTGGAGTGGAATTCACACAGATACCTAGAGCTTTATTACGCAGTTCCGGGGCTTGGCGCAGTACTACATACGGTTAATGTGAGGTACTCACCTGAGGATATAGCTTATACCATTAATCACGCCGGCGATGAGATACTATTTGTTAAGGACGAATTCCTACCACTACTTCAGGCAATAATTCCGAAACTTAAGACTGTTAAGAAGGTCGTTTTAATGACGGACAAGCCAGAGCCACCACAGGTAAAGCTTCCTGGAGTTGAGGTGTATAATTATGAGGACTTAATAAGGAGTTCGAGTCCATACGACTTTAAGGACTTTGATGAGAGGACTGTGGCCACGCTATTCTACACCTCAGGTACTACCGGGCCGCCAAAGGGGGTTTTCTTCACACATAGGCAGTTGGTTCTCCATGCCATGGCCATTGCCATATCAACGTCGGCGCCGCCCTACGAGCTTAGCGTCAGGGATGTAGTGATGCCGCTGGTGCCCATGTACCACGTACATGCATGGGGAGGCCCGCATGCCATGTTCCTTGCCGGTCAAAAGTACGTATTTACTGGACGTATGGATTGGGGCTACATACTGAAGACAATAAGTGAGGAGAAGGTTACTTACGTATATGGGGTCCCCGTTATACTATACTTACTACTCACTCACCCTGATTCACCAAAGTATGACCTTAGGGGTCTTAAGTATGGTAATGGTGGCTCTGCGATGCCTGAAGGGCTTTATAAATTGGCTAGGTCTAGGGGTATCATAGTCATTAATGGCTATGGCCTATCCGAAACAGCGCCTGTGATTGCCCAGGCCCTATTTAAGGCGTCAACGCTGAACTGGCCCGAGGATAAGAAGGAGAATTACCTAATGAAGGGGCTTAGGCAAATACCACTTACATTCATTAGGGTTGTTGATGAGTATGGTAAGGACGTGCCTAAGGATGGTAAGACCATCGGCGAGATCGTGGTTAGGTCACCCTGGCTAACGCCAGCCTACTTTAAGGATCCTGAAAAGACGAGGGAGTTATGGCGCGGTGGCTGGTTACACACGGGCGATGTAGCCGTCTGGGACTCTGATGGTCATATATGGATTATGGATAGACTTAAGGATGTTATTAAGAGTGGTGGTGAGTGGATTGTGAGTACGAAGTTAGAGGATATCATTAGTACTCACCCTGCCGTTGGTGAAGTTGCAGTGATCGGTGTTCCTCATCCGAAGTGGGGTGAGAGGCCCGTGGCTGTGGTTGTGCCAAAGCCCGGGCAAAGAGTCACAGAAGACGATATCAAGAACTACCTAATGAAATTTGTTGAAAAGGGCGAAATACCAAAGTGGTGGGTACCGGACAAGGTAATAATTAGTGAGAAGGAGTTACCAAAGACGAGCACTGCTAAGGCTGACAAGAAGATTCTTAGAGAGCTCTATAAGAACGTGCTTTCGGCATGAAATATATATAGAGTATATATTGATTAATGTTTAAAAGCACAGTAGCTATATGCATTCTATATGATAATTGATTTCCATGCATGTCCCTCTGTAGATTTATCCTTAATTAGGGATAGACTTTCATCAATAGGGGTTACGAGAGTTGTTTTACAGCCAATAGACGCATTGCCATTATTCCATTTGTTACCTAATGATTTCTTCAGGAAATTATCAAGTGAGGACCCACATTCAGCATTGCTCTGGAGTAAGTTTATCCTTAGGTTAACGAGTATGTGGTCGCCGAGAATGTACGATAATGTGAAGCTCTGGTACGAGGCGATGCATCATGATGGCTTTTTCGTACCATTCGCTAGTATTAATCCATCCCTCGGCATTAAGTATGTTTATGAAAAACTCAATGAGTTGGCAGGTCTCAACGTTAGGGGCATTGTCGTATCACCCACGCTTCAACTATTTGATCCAATAAATACGAGGTCTTTCAGGGCAATACTTGAATATGTTGAGAAAAACAACATGCTTCTTATAATGCACCTGGATCCCTGCCCATATAATGTAGATATATGCTTCAAGGATCTCATGCCCGACATTCTCAACGAGCTGCTTGAGAGATACAGCATCAACCTAGTCTTATCTGCCTTGGGTATTTCTGAGGGCATGGCATATCCATGGCTCGAGAGAATAGCCAAGATAATGAAGAGGTATGACAGGGTTTACATAGAGTCCACAGGCATTTCATGCATATTATTTAGTACATTAATGGGTAAGAGCTTCGTAAGGTCAGTGGGTGCTGATAGGATAATTTATGGCGGTGGTTACCCATACCTAAGGCTTAGGCAGGTAGTTAAGAACTTAAACTGTATTGAGTCATCGGGATTGCCTAAACGTGATTTAGAGTCAATATTCCACGACAATGCCGTTTACTTATTAAGAAATGTGGATATTGATGTTGAGAATGAGGAAATAGAAAATAAAGTTAATTGAATTTAACTTAAGTGTTCCTATTTTATGGTGGTATCACACCGAGTGGTGGTGGTATTCCCAGTGATACTACGGCACCAAGTATTAGGAATAATGCGCCATCGATAATCGCCAGGAGACCTGAGGTCCAATGTAACCTGGCGCTCGCCCTATAGCCTGCTATTGCCGCGGTTAATACCTGAAGCGCCAGGAAGAATAGTGCCAACGCCAATAGTATTTGCCCAGTTAGACCTGCTAGGGCAGCGACAAATAGGAAGTATATCCCTGAGTAAAGCAATACGTGATTCATAGCAAATAGGTTGCTCTTACCAATAGTTGCAGCTATACCAATCATCCAGAGAAGCGCATCAAATACCGCAGTGGCCGCTGCGGCAAGGGCATTACCTGCGAGTACGTCAAATAAGGTACCTATCAATAGCATGATTCCGCCGCTTATAAATACGATGCCCAAGTCCCTGGGCTCATTCTTCTTCCCAATGTTCATGTTGACACCACCAACCGTTATTAACATGGCGCCACCAACTATATACACAAGGTCTGTTGCAGCCAGAGCCATTTCGGATATGCCACTCATACAAGGTAATGAATAAGTTAGTACTTATATTAGAGTGTATGTTTTACTTCTTATATTTATATTATTTATATAATCAAAAAGATATATATCATATGAAGTACGTGAGGTAATGACTCATAATAAAAATAAAATGCTATGTGAAGCATTGAGATTCGAATGAAGAGATCCATCATTGTAATTATCATAATGTTGGCTAGGGTAATATATAGTGCGTATTGGTTTTACCTGGCTCCAGCATTACCAATAATTAGTATTGAGTTTAAAGTCAATAAGGCATTACTTGGCTTAGTCCCATTCGCATTCATTGTTGGTGCCGCATCATTTCAAATACCGGCAGGCATTATAGCAAGCCGCCTGGGTAATGCTAAGACCGCCGGTCTTGGTTTATTCGCCATGGCAATTACGGGTTTATTAATACCCTTTAGCACCAACTTTTATGAGGTATTGATCCTTAGGTTAATCGCAGGTATCGGTGCTGCACTATTTTTCTCAACTGGTGCCGCAATACTATCGACCGCATATCCTGAGAGGGTTGGCACATTACTCGGTATTTATAACGCAGCCTTCGGCCTTGGCTCAGGGATAGGCTTAGCGTGGGGTATTACATACGCATTTCTTGGGTGGAGATTATCAACACTATTGCTCAGTGCTGTTGGTGTTCCATTAGCATTAACTGTATTCTTTGTTCAGAGTGGTTACATACATAGTCCGCGCATTAGGTTTAGCCGTGATGCGGTAATAATTGGCATAGCAACAAGTGGCTTCTGGGGCACGTACATAACGGCTGGTAATTTGTTACCTACGTACGCCGTTGGCAGGGGCTTGCCCCTTTACGTATCTTCGCTGTTGACGTCGATAATGCTCTTCTCGAGCATATTTGGAGGGCTTTCTGGGCGGATAATTGATGCCATTAAGAATAGGGTCCTATTAATAGTGGTGTTGACCATAGTGGGTACAGTACCGCTGATCACCATACCCACACTAAATGTGGCAGCCATAGTAATTGCCGGAGGTTTAATGGGCTTCACGAATGAGTTAGCATTAACTGCGGCATACGCGTTAGTTGCTAGACATGAGAATCCAACCCTCTCTCTAGCAACATTAAATGCCCTAAATATGATCATTGGTATGTGGCTTAGCATTCTGTTTACTGAGACAATGGTCATTTCGTACTCATTACCCTGGATATTAATGATACTAATATCCCTAGCACTCCTACCACTGCTCAAGCTAGTCAGCGTTACTTAATAATTTTGTAATTATGGACCCTAAACCCAAGGAGCCCCCCTCGAACCAACAATGCCCTTATCACTAAATATGCCGTAATTATTGCAAGGGTTACGAAGTATGGTATCAACTCGGCAATCTTTACGCCAAGCATGGACTCCGTAGCCGTAAATATCGTTATTAAAGCCGCCACCACAGACACAGCCTTATCCAGCCCCCTCATGGTGTCGACACCGTAAAGCACGGCCTTTATCTTCATGGTGGCAGCCCTAAGCAAGGCGAAATTTGCCGATAAGTGGACTATCAGGTTTGCAAGCATTGATAGGAAACCAAGGAGTAAGAAGGCATTGAATGGTCCGAGTAAGTAAGTTGTAATTAATGCGATTATGTCAAGGGCCAGTGCGCTGATCAGCACTGAAATGACCGGGTTACCCCTACTATTAACCAGTGATAATGCGTTTGGTAGTTGCTTATCATCAGCCATTGCGTATAAAGTCCTTGATGCCGCGAGTACGTAAGCCAGAGCACCAAGTATACCATCATTAATCATCGCAAAGATTACTATTGGATCAAGTAGCACACCGAGGAAGTGATGCAGTACTATTACGACGGGTGATAAGCCCTTACCTGTGGCTTCATTTAGGAACCGAATGAACTCATGAATATTCATGTACGATAAGCCAGCCACCGCTGTTGAGTAAACAGCCAATGCTGCTAAAGCACCACCAGTAATTATGACAGTCTCCACAGCTCGACTAACTGTTTCTCTAGCTCTCCTAACCTCACCGCTTAATGGTGCTATTGTGCCATAGCCCGTGGGAATAGCTATTGCATAAACCACAGCTACCATAAACGTTGATAGTGATATTGAACCCATGTAAGTGAATGGGTTGAAGAGGATTCCATGAGGGATCAGGAGTAATACTACGGATATCAGTATTAGGGTTGCCATCTCAAGCGAGCCTGCAAAAATGGCGTACTTTGCCGAGACCCTAATGCCTAAATACGCCAGTACGGTCATTACTGCCAAGGATATGGGCAAATTAATTTGCCAAGGGATCCCTAAAATCCATTGGGCAAGGTATGATGCGCCAACCACGTAGGCAGCGCCATAGGGAATTGCATAAAATAGGTAATTCCAACCAATGAAGAATCCCGTTGACTTACCGCCAAGGTATTTCGTAGCATATTTGTAATAACCACCAGCCTCAGTAACCCTCTTACTAAGTCGCGCAACTACGAAGCCGTTGATGAACGCTATGATTGACCCAATAATTATCGCTACAGGACCCGCCAGACCGGCTATGGCAAGGACTGCCGAGGCGTAAGTTAAGTCACTAAGGAATGGTGATTGCCCACCTAGGCTTGCGAAGAATACGTCCCAGAATCCCAATACCCTACGCAGACCTACTTCACTTGCGCTGTTACGTAAATTATTATTTACGTGATTGTTCATATTTATGACTTTATGATATCATAGAAACATAGTCTTTAAAAAACTAACTGCCTTTTACTAAAACATTTTGTTGTATATGACGATAAACAAGTTGCATATTAATGATTACTTTTAAAAATTTTCTATGTAGAATAATTAGAAATTGAAGGACAAACCTCAATCAATAATCTTCTTAATACCGACTGGGAATCACCAAGCCCTCTAACATAGTGATAAAACGCATTATTGCAATTAATGCCATTGTTTCTACTGGTAATTACGTGAATTTCAACTCCTAATTCACAGGGATTAGGTATTAGTTTCTTGAAGTACCTCATATATGTTTTCGTCAATCTAATTATCACGTAATCCCACCTACCACTTACCAATTGGTTCAGGTCAGGATTACCATAAACCATCCATTTATCCAATACGGACTCATCGGCACTGCCCAGGTAAGCATCGTAGGGTATTATCCACCTATCACCACTTATTACACCATACCTAGCCGAAAGCACAAAAACATCAGTGCATTCCCTGAAATGCCTAAGCACCCTAAACTCAGGTCCATCATACATGTCCAGGGCAGGTCTCATTAAATCACTCAATAATCTCCTATATTCATTCTCATGCTCAATATCAAAACTAGGCACTCTACCGAGTCTCTTCATAACCTGCTCAGCATTAACTGACTTCCTCCTGCTGCAATTAATAATGACGGCAACTCTCCTACCCATTATAAGTACTTCTCACAGACACATACTTAAACAGTAAACCCCTTCTGTCAAGTAACCTATAGCCGGCTCCAAGCTTAAGCAGTTCAATGACGGAGTGAGGCTCCTTAACCAAGGAACTACCGATGACGTCAATTCCCAATCCATGCAGTATTGGGGGATAGGCGGCAGCCGTGGGCCCGCTCAATACGGTGATCGCCCCATCCTTCCTCATGGTTAGTAATTGATCAATTGTGTTATTTACCATGGCGGAGCCCGTTATAACGAGTATATCGCAATTCGGTATTATGAGCGGCGCATCAACATCGGGGTAGCTATCATGCCTCAGGTCGCTCCTTCTCTCCAGCTGATAAACACTGCACTTACCCCTTAGCGCCTCTGCAACCGGTGTAATACTGCCGACAAAACAAGCCGTGCATGGGGGTTTAACGAACCTCAGAATTTCACTCTTTAAATCGCCCTGAGAAAGCCTGAGTCCCTCACGCATAACCAGGTAATGGGATATGGCGTTAATCAACGCAATCCCTAGGGCCCTGACTAATGAATCTAAGTTAACGACAAGTTCAGGAAGTTCCTCAACCTTAGGGACTACGCCAACTTCGCCGGCCCTTAAATCCTCAGTTGGCGTATAGGCAATGCCAAGGAACTCCCCAAGCCTTGTGCCTATAAGCACGTAGGTATAGTTGAGACAGTTACACTTATCGAGGACCTCAATGCGGTCATTACCGAGAAGCTTCAGAACCTTCTCAGCAACCTGCCTACTAAAAAATCTCCGCATATTACTTCCCAATTAACTTCATGAATCTGAGGGCATCATCAAGCATGTGCACGTTATTAAACATCACGTATATGGTAGACGACTCAACACCATCAATAATAGCCTTAAGTCTCCCAAGGTCGTTATCGGTGTACTTATATGAATAGTTAACCTCGCCCTTACCAATCCCATGAAGCCTGAAGTAGGTTACATCACGAGGAACGAGAACCTCATGCCTAAAGGGATCAACAACATGCACAATACCTGTTTCCTCAAAGACCCGTCTCAATAAATCGACATTATTATAACTAATACCCCTTGGTTCCCAACCTATCCTATCACTACCACCTATTGTGCGGAAGAACTCAATGACATCCCTAACACTATCCTCAGTAATTTCCATGGAAGGTGGCGTCTGAAAGACATAAAACACCGGGTTAAGGGGCTTAGTTACGTTGACGAATTCATCCCAAAGCTCGAAATTCTCCCTCGTGGGCTTAAGCAAGCCATAATTACCTGAGTCACCCGTTAACCTAGCCCTCCTTATCTTACGCCAAGTCGGCGAATCACTAGTGTGCGTTAACCCCTGAAATACCTTGACTGTAAACTGAAAATCAGCAGGGGCCTCCCTCTTAAGGTTACTCATCCTTTCCTGAGTTGGTAAATCATAAAACGTCTCCTGTAACTCCACAACCTTAAATAACGAGTAATACTTAGACCGTGATGTGGGAAATCCGCAGGTACCCACAAAGACATCCTTCATTGATTAACTATCCTAATGCAGAGTCTATTATGCTTTGCCCTGATACCTTTCGACAATATAGGAGTTAACTCACCCTCATTAATTTCTTATATTTGCGTCATAATACGAGATTGAAATTCCTAACTCAGATATTACTCACGCATTAAGAATAACCAAAGTTATAGGTTAATGCCCTAGTAAGTCTCTTTCATTTAGAAGTTTTATTCAATTCTACTTAACCAATCACCCTATAAAATGCCATATAATCGCCCAAAAGGTTGGAGAAAGTCTGTAAATGTGAAAAGGTAAATTAGTAACCTACATGCATTTCGTAAAACTTAATCATCTCTGAATCATTATTCCCGCGAATATGGGTTATGTCAGGGTTGGGGATATCGTGGGTGGTGTGGGTGGGTTGGGGGTTAGCTTCTTAGTTGATACTGGTGCCTTCTGCGCGGTAATAGGCCCAAGCCTCGCTGAGGACCTGGGTGTGAAGCCCGTGGTGAACGTAAGGCTTAGCGGCTGATGGTCACGAAGTCGTTGCTAGCCTATCCCTGGCTTACATGCGCCTTCTTAACAGGGATAGCGTATCCCCAGTAATTATCATGGAGCCACCAGAGCCCTTACTCGGCGTTGCCACCCCGAGGGCCTTGGCCTCAAGGCCAACCCAACTACCAACCAATTAGAGCATTCAAGACAGTATGGACTAGCAATAATCTAGGTATGGGTTGCGCTGAGTGGGTAATCACAATGACTGCCGTAGTTATTGGTGCGGCGTCGTTGAAGCATGTATTACGGAGTTGACCCATGATTAACCCTTCCATGTCGTTGATATACCTCCCAACCTTATCGACCCTTCACGTGTAAAGATTAGACATTTATTTATAAAATTACCGCATGAAGGTAAGTAATTGTCTCACTCTTCGTGCAATAATGGCCGTAAACTATTACCCAAGAAGATACTATCGCATTAAGGCGCTAAATCATTATAATACCTACGGCACATCACGTGGCTCTAATCTCTCTACGTCTGTTTTATCGAAGTCCTTATCGAATGATACCAACTTAAGTCTCATCTTCTTAGCGTAATAATAATGAAGTCCGTCATCGAAGTCTAGGCCAACCTTGGGCGCAAGTTCCGCGGCCATAATCTCCTCATCAATTGGTGAATCAATTATTACAAGTCCACGCCATGTACTTACCTCAGATAGAAACTTACTCACTAGGTCTGGCTTGCCTAGGATGGCAGATATGGCATGTATTGTGAAGTGAAGGACATAGGCCCTAATGTCGCCTTTCTTAACCCTGTTAAGGAACTCATAACACTCAGCCCACCTACCCCTCCTATAAAGCACCTCTAAGAATATATTCGCATCAACCAGGTACATGGGCCCTCCTCCTTAATGCATCAACTAAGTCCTCACCACCCCACTGGTAATCCGATTGAAGTCCAAGGCCAACTATGGAATCAATGCCGCCACCACCCCCCTCATATAACGCAAGCTCCTTAATTATTAAGTCAGCAATGGCCCTTGATAATGAACCCCTCCTAAGCCCATATTTCTCAGCTACGTATTTACGAAACCTTTCGGCTAAATCCCTAGGTAACTCAACCTTAATAACCTCAACATCCCTCCCACCCTTACCCATCAACTAAACACCAAGGAACATAAGTACAAAAGCACTTAAGAACCTTTTTAATTAATAGCGTGCCAAGATCCAAAATAATTACTAACATTGAGAATTGAGAGATATCACCATTAAAACCAGGTTAGTAACCTTAAAGTGACGAACCGTGCAGGGAATTACAATACGCCATTAATGAGTGTTAATATTTACGTGGGACAATGCCAATAATTATCGCGCTTAACGAAGCTCATGCAGATAAATTAATCCCCCTCAACAATGTAGTTAAGTATAACTTCCTGACCGCACTCGCATATATTAACGGATTTAAGCCTTAACCTAGGTCCCTCTATTGTTGTTGGGTATCCCTCGCCCTCTATGAATGATGTACCTGCTCCGAATACGTATGGCGATATCGTAAGCCTAATCTCGTCCACGAGCCCCTCCTTAATTAATTCCCAATTAAGGTGCCCACCACCCTCCACAAGGACCCTCTTAACGTTCTTCTCCATGAACAACCTCTCAAGGACGTCTTTAAGGTTAATGCGTTCCTTACCCATTACCCATACCTCAACGCTCATGTTCATTAATTGAGCGATTTTATTACGATCTGCTTGTTCCGTGGTGACTATTATTGTTGGTGCCTCCTTATTCGTGACCACCTTAGCCGTTAGTGGTATTCTCAATTTCCCATCAATAACAACCCTTATGGGGTTTCTAATCGCCTTAACATACCTAGGCGTTAATGATGGGTCATCATTAATTACGGTATTAGCCCCAACCATTATCGCATCAACACTCGCCCTAACTTCGTGAAGCCTCCTGAGGTCGAAGGGGCAGGAAAGCCTCGAGTAACCGGTCTTACTGGCTATCCTACCGTCAATCGACGCCGCCGAGACTATAATGACGTAGGGCTTAGGCATTAGCTGGCTTCATCATTGAGAATAATTTTAACATTGCCAGCTTATACTCATCGGTAATGGGTATGGCAATGAGGTAACCGGTATAGAGACCATACAAAACCAGGGAACCCCTTGGCGCCAGGAGTACGGCGGGTATCGCGAGTAGGTCCTCCTCACCATCAACCTGTATGAGCACATGAATGCCATTAACCGCATCCCTCATTGCATCCCTCACGGCATTAATCACCTCAATACTCAGTGTGGCGGGTTTATTAACTATGTTAATGACCCTGTCAAAACCGACGGTCTCAACACCACCCATGCCAATAGTCCTCCTGGTCTTCAGGTCCATGAAGGCTAGGTCGGGAACCCTCCAATACCTGATTGTGTTCATCGTAACAACATCACCAACTGTTATAAGGAAGGAGTTCCCATACTCACTCCTTACCCTAATGATCGAATCAGGCGCCTCCTTACTAATCGCTATACCAAGTGGCCAAGCCATCATGGACCTAGCCCACTTGCTAACGAGTACATACACAGCAATGGCTTATTAACAAGCCATTAATAAGGAGTATCGCGTGCTCGCATACATTGATTACCCTGAATGGCGGCGCCTAATCGAGGACTACACGACACTAGACAATTTACTAATGAAGAACATGAAGCAAGCCCTCTCACTAATTGTGATGGTTGGCGGCGGTTATGATGAGTCAATCAATAGCGTATTCCTGAGGGTTTGGAATGGTTTGACGGGCAATGAGGGCTTCATCGAGGATGTTTACGCATTAGCTATTCAGTATAGGAGGGGGTTGATTAAGGAGGTGGATTTGGCGGGGGCGTTAATCGACTTGCTTAGTAAGAGGAGTTTTTCCCTGGTTGACCTCATAATGATGAATAACTACCTCAAGCTTATTAATGACATTAACGTCCTGGACCTTGGCCTCGCCATATTCTATGAGAATCCCGAATCCATACTAGCTGGCGTTAGAGAACCCGCCGACCTAGTCCCAAATAAGCTGGTCAGTAGGGAGCTCACGATTGACCTGGAGGCTAGGTGCATGGTTGTTAAGAGGACGTTCTCCGTCCACTTGTCCAGGCAGTATGAGTCTAATGTATACGTGGTTGATTGGTCCAATCCAGGTCTGATACCCTATAGTAAGTTTGTGATGCCTAGAGTTGAGGGCGTCGAGGTTTCAGACCCGGTATTCTCGGCCATCGCCAGGTTTGGTGTTAAGGCTGTAAGTAGGGTTATTGGTAAGGACTTCATACTCACCTTACCAAAGCCCATGGATGTTAAGACGGACACTAATTACTGCGTTAGTAATGTCTTTGTCTCCTTACCACAGAGCATGGGACTTAGCGACTATCTCTCCCTGGTTAGTAAGTTGATGGGTATGGGACTTAACGTGCATAAATCACCATTTACCCGCGTCGATGAGCTTATTGAGCACTGCCTATCGAGTCGTGAGCAGGAGGTGAAGTGAAAGTTTTGCCTAACTCTGTTACTCGCTATACACATGACTCTGGAAGTAATTTATTAATCGCAGAGAGAGTAATTAAGTGATGAGCAGATTCAGAAAACTTTCACTGACGAGGGTTAAGGGCTTAGTCATTGCAGTAGCCGTAATAAACGGTGAAAGGCACATTCTAATGAACAATGAGGCATATGAAGTGGTTAAGGAGGTGAATAGATTACTCGGGCTTAGAAGATGCTCAGTATGTGGTCGTTGGGTTAGGCCCGAGGATCTTGGTTACGTGGAAATAATGGGTAATAAAGTTACTAAGGCCGTGTGTCAGGAGTGCCTTGGGAGGGTTTATTCGGATATTGCTGAATTAATGGGTCAATGCCTCACTAAATAATAAAATTCCTCCCTTTTTATAATCAAGGCCTATAAAATGCCGTTGGCATCGGAGGCTTGGCTTGATAGGTTTGTTGGGATGAATTACTACGTAACGGACTGCGAGGGCATTGGTGGGAGGATTAAGGAGAGGCTTGAGGACTTCATAGTTGAGGAGGTGCTTATTGATGGGCAAGTAGTGCCTACCGGCATCACTGGTAAGCCCTTGCCTAAGATCGTTAGTAAGCCAGGCCCCTGGGTCTGGATGATAATTGAGAAGAGGGGTATTGATGCAATAACGTTGTCGTTGGTAATAAGTAGGAAGCTTGGTGTTAATTATCGTGACGTTAGCTTTGGTGGTCTTAAGGATGCGATAGCCGTTACATCGCAGGTGGTCTCTGTACGTGGAGTCTCAATCAATGAGGTACCCAATGACTTCGGTAGGGACATCAAGGTGCTTAATGCGGTGAGTATGGATAGGGCATTCACGACGAGCGATATTTGGGGTAATGAATTCACAATAAAGGTTAGGAACATTGACGTTTCCAGGAAGGATAGCATTAATTGCGTAATTAATCAATTGATGGAGAGGGGTTTACCCACGTACTACGGGTATCAAAGATTTGGCTTAAAGAGACCGAATTCTCACATTATAGGTAAGCACATTATCTTTGGTGAGTTTGAGGAGGCTGTAAATGAATTGCTGACCCATGCATATCCAATGGAACCTCCGAGGATAAGAGAAGTTAGGGAGTTCATTGCAAGAACTGGTGATTACTCGAAGGCCCTTGAATTAATGCCCAGGAGCTACAGGTATTACCCTGAAAGGGCCGTACTTAAACAATTAGCCAGCAATCCTAGGGATTTCGTAAACGCCCTAAGGAAGTTACCCCATGAATTATTAAACCTCTACGTTGAATCCTACCAATCATACCTATTTAACCTAGCCCTAAGCGAGCGAATTGGTAGGGGCTTACCAATAAATAAGGCGTTACCTGGTGATGCCGTTGCTCTGCTTGATGAGCATGGTCTACCAACTAAGCACGTGATTTATGTGAATGAGTCCATGGTTGATAAGGTTAATGAATTAATAATGAGGGGTCGGGCAGTCCCCGTCGGTCACCTAGTGGGTTATAACACTAAGCTTCCACCTGGTCTCCAAAGCGACATAGAGCTTGATGTGCTGAGGAGGGAGGGTGTAGACCTGTCAATGTTTATGGTTAAGTCAATACCGAAATTATCAATTAGAGGTGGTTATAGGCCATTATTTACCAAGCCTATCATCATCAGTACCAACTTAGCTAATGATGGGTTAAACATAGTCTTTAGACTACCCCGTGGTAATTATGCTACAGTATTTCTTAGGGAATTAATGAAAAGTAAGCATCCCGAAATCGATTTCACGTGATTCCGGTCATATTTGTGACTGAGAAATGATATTAAAGGCAAAGTAATGACGTAACTGGATGCAACCAATACTGCTGGGAATACTTGGGCTTGAGTACCAGGGATTTATGGAGTGCGAGACGAACTTCCTACTGTCACTAATGAACTCGATAGAGAGGGGCGTCACGGAGAATAAGAAGCCGCAGTACCCCGATAGGTCATGGTGGTCCGTGTTAATGATGGAGCCGGTGAAGGAGGTGCCAAACATAGACCCAATGCAGGCACCGCTCATTAAGTTGACTAGGGCATCGCTAATAAACATACCAATTACTGACCCAACATACGGCAAGTACAGCATTAGGATGGATCAGGAAGTAGATCCAGCAACGGAGATAAACAATGTAATAAGCTTAATAATAGCCGAGGCCCAAACAAAGCCTGTAATAGCCTCAATCAATGCGCTTGACAGATTCTTACACTTAAAACCACAGATGAAGTGCGAAATATATAATCAGCTCGATAAGGCGTTGAGGAGTCTAATCCTGAGAAGTAATATAACGCACATAATACTGTTCTCACCCTACGGAAACCCACAGGGACCCGAGGAGGGTAATCACTCGGATTACGGTGTCTACATAGCCACAGTAACAAGGCCCAGGCACGAGGATACCGTAAAGATCCACGAAATAGGTTACCTATTTAACCAGGCCGTTGAGGATGTAATGACCGGTCAGGGCCTTTGAGTCCCTTAACCAATGATATATACGCGATATCAAAGCCAAAACTTAGTAATAAAGAGACGGGTCACGAAAAGCTTAAAACTCATGCAGTGCATCAATTACGTAGCCCCGGTAGCTCAGCCCGGTCGGAGCGCCCTGGGGCGGCAGCCCCGTGCAAGCCTCGTAAGCGGGAGGTCCCGGGTTCGAATCCCGGCCGGGGCTCCAATGACGTATGCTCCTGGTCATTGTTTTAGTTTTCCATACAGGTTCACGGTTTATTCATCCTCATTTTTCAGAGTGGGTTATTAGGCCATTGCTTAGCTAGTGCGTGGTCTCGTTTAAGATGTAAGATAGTGACAGGAAGTGTTAATGTGGTAAGTTCCTACGAAATATAGGGATATATCTACCATATGTAGGGTCGTGAATTATCCTTAATGTGAGATTCATAAGTAGTCTGAAGACTCTGTACGAACTAATCATATATTCTGTAATGGATTGGTAATGCCAATAAGGAATTCACGAGAATGTATAGGAAACGTCAGGATCATGAGGATAAGAACTATTAGTAAGGTCTTTTTGAAGAAGTAACGGTTGGTTAGTGGTTTAGTTTTGGCAGCTTTGGATGCCTAGGTAATAGTTGGTCTCGTTTATTATGATGCCCATTGGGTATAATTCCTGGGCGTTCGAGGCTTGTTGTGTGCCTGAGAATGTGACGTAGAACGGGCCGGTGTATGTAATAACTACGGTTATTAACAGTGCGAATTGATTATTGTAATATAAGTGTGGTGGGTGTTCGCGGCATAAATTACCAAGCCAATAATGACGAAGGCGCTAAACAGAATGGCGAGGAGTAGGTGGGCATTGATCTTTTAATGTATGGGCATAAAGGCACCGCATTGCGTATTAAATTTCAAGATATATTTCTGGCTTTTCACGGTCATTTCATGGGTGCTTCCTTAAATATGTCTGTTTCCTAAATTCAATTTTGATGAGGTCACTAGTATTCCTCGTCGCTGGAATCGCCCTATTGGTCATTATGGGTGTCTCCATTCTGCATGCTCAGGGCATTAGTTCCTCCGCTGGCGTTAATGGGAATGTTAGTGCAACAGGCCTTGTCACTTCTTACTATGTTCATTTAATTATTGCTGAGCGTTGGGTTGAGGCGTTGAATGCAAGTGGTATTAATTCAACGGCAGTTGTTGAGTTGATTAATGAGGCTAAGTACTACGCTAATACGGGTAATTACCTGGAGGCTATCGTCACGTTAAACAATGCCGTTAACCTAGCCGCCCAGTTAATGAGTGCGCGCACTAATTCAACGCAGACTGTTATTAATAATTACGTTTCACTAACATCAGCCGTAAATAGTACTGTAATTAATAATTTGTTGAGTAACGAAACGATCGCCAACTTCACATTAAGGGCTTTATCAGCGTTGAGCAGGAGTAGTAATGCCTCATACTTAGTGAAAATGGGTGTGGCAATACTTAGTAGTGAGGAGAGGTATTTATATCCGTACGTACCGCCTAATGCCCTCCTGGGCTTAAATACGGCGATTAATGTACTAAACATGGCATATAATGAGTTAATGAGTGCTGGGCTTAACTCAACAATTAAACAACTGAGCATCATTAAGACTGAGATAATAACAATTTCATTATTGACACCTCCAAGCGTAAGGGCCCGCATGATACCGCAGGTGGTGATGCCTTATGTCGTATTATTAAGTGAGAATGTTTCGGGGACCCTCAATCAATTATCGATATTGCTAAATACGACGATGCCCATGCCACAGCAACTTACTCAGTGCGTGGGTGAGGTTAATGAGACATTAGTACCGTTGATAAATGGGTCATTAAGTGAGCCTGAGGTGTACGCTAGGGCTAATGAGTTCGTTAATAATTACGTAACCTGTCTAGGGCAGGTTAGGATTCTTATCAATGAGGCAAATGCTACGCGAGTAGTAATTACGAGGTTTATCAACATAACCAGGGTATTAAATGGTTTTGGTTTGTCGAATTTAACACCGTACATACTCAACCAATACCTACAGTGCAGGTCTGAATTGATTAACGCCTTCAATAATGGTAATACTACGTTGATAGGACAGGTACTAAGTCAGTGTGAATCGAGGGTCCAGGGCTATGAGGGAGAGGCTTACTACGCGGTTTGGGTCATGAATTTAACCAGGAATTATTTAACGTATGTGAACTCCACTATTTGGGGCTTAGCGAGGCAGCATGGAATTAGTGGTGCAACGCCCATGTTATGCTACGTGAGACTTAACAGTGATATAATGGGTAATATAACCTCAATACTCAGGGCGATGCTTAACGGGACGATAACACCGATGGAGGCTCAAGCCTTAATAAATGAGTACTTAAAAAATGTCATTAACTCAACACCGTCATTGGCCGCCGGTTGTCTTGGAATAACCACGGCACCGCATATTTACGTGCCAATGGGTAATTGGGCAACGGCGGGGCCTAGCGTAAGTGGTGAGTTGTCGATGGGCTATAATGGAAATGCTGAATTGATAATAAATATAACGAACCCAACCCAAGAAAGCCTATACATAAGTGGGTTCAGCATTGGGAGATTAACATGTACATTCTCGAATAACATTGAGGTAAATGCCGATTCCCAGGGAACCCTTAAATTGGGGCTCTCCATCAGTGATGGCGTAATTACTGGAACGTCAAGCCTAAGTGGGTTGGGCGGTGTTGAGGTTTCGCAGGGAACGACGGTAAGTTGTACTGGGCGTTCAGTGATTATGTACATGCCTGCACTGAGTGGTAGGCTTTATCTGAGTAATGGTTTATGGATACCATTCTTCATAATGATTAATGGCGGAACCAATACAATGATTAATTATGGTTGGTAATTAAGCAGGGGTTCTTAAACGCTCAGTCCCCATTAATATGACCGGCTTGTTACTATCGACATTAAATAACCTGGCTATTAATGGGCATTTAGCCCTGAATAGGAATAATACGTTATTTAACCCCGGCCTTTTCTCCATAAAGGTTTCCAGGTTATCAAGTCCCTTCGAAATTACTAAGTCGTAATTCATCAACTCCCTAACCACATCATCATACCAGAAGGCTGAGTAATTACCAGGTAATGCCCTAGCTTCAAAATTCCTGGCAAGGTTAATGATATAGTCATACGTAACATCAACCTCGTAAGGCCTACTCCTTGCATATACCACGACCTTAATACCCATTGAAACGAGCTTCCTAATAAGCAATAGGTCAAACTGAAACTCACCGGCATTATCAACCAGGTAGGCAATACTCCCTACATGATTAAGCCTATTTCTTAGACTGGCAGGATCAGTGTCTAGCCAAGCTGGTTCCTCAAGTATATTCCTAACGAAATCCTTAACACTAAAATTATAACCCCTCATTGGCACATCAACGGAGTTTGCCGAGGCAGCGAGCTTCACGTAATCAATAACATCATCACCAAGTCTCAACCCACTAATTAACTCACCAGCAACTCTCTCAAGCATTAATTTCTCATCAGTATGCGGGTCATTATTACTAAGCATATTACTAAGCATTCTTGTCATGCTATTAAACGACTCAATAAACACCGTTGCCCTACCCAGTGGTGCTAAGTTCATCACAGTCCTACCCAAATCTATGAACGACGTAGCATCGTTAATTCCAAGTTTCTTTAACTCGCTGAACCTGGACTCAAGAACGCAGAGCAAGCAATCACTGGCGCTTACGTACCATGAGCTACGCATTACAGTCACCTCATAACCCTAACCCTCCTCCTCATCATTATTAGACCACCCTCATTGAATCTCTCCTCAAGCCACGGGTCACCATTATCATGGTAACCAAGGGACTCCCAGTAACCGGGCTCGTTACTATCCATGATTACTAACTCACTAAGGTACTTGGCGCTTTTCCAGCCATAGCGTGACGGTACAACAAGTCTCAGCGGAAAGCCATGTTCCCTAGGCAGTATTTTCCCATTCATTGCATAGGCAATTATCGTTGTTTCCTCAAGCAAAGCACTCAATGGTAAATTCGTAGTGTAACCATCGATACCAACAGCCATTACGTAATCGCCCTTAGGCCTAGCCATATCTACTAAGTACTTCGTTGGTACACCCCTCCACTCCACATTTAACACGCTCCAACCAGTGACGCAGTGGAAATCAGTGACCAGGTCTACGCAGGGTGCTTTCGTGATTAGGTCTATATACGGTATCTCAACTCTATTCTCAACGAGCCCCATCACCCTCAATCTATAGCTAAATACATCAACATCTTCGGGAGGATCATAGACATCGTATATCACGAAGCGAGGGATAACCCTTTGGTTTGGTGGTAATTCACGCCTATAAACTAATTTACTGCATTCCCTACTTAACGCGATCTTAAGGATATCATTAATCGCATTACTCACGGATTGATTGAAATAAACGCTATTAATAAGTCCTAGGTTTAGTTTTCATCGAAAATAACGTTTCATGTAGTTAATGGAAATATTTAAATATTTTTAAACTATGATTAGGATATGATGTTTTCTAAGAACCCGGTAGATATCATTAAGGATAGAAAATTTTCACAGGGTGAGATTGCCGATTCACTTAGGCTCGCTATTATGGCTGAGCTTGATGCCATAAACCTATACCTACAATTATCCAGGCTCATTGATGATGAGCGAGTTAGGAGGGTATTTGAGGATATAGCTAAGGAGGAAAAGACACACTTTGGCGAGTTTCTCACGTTACTTAAATCCTACGACCCTGAGCAGGTTGAGCAACTAAAGGCCGGTTCAGCAGAGGTCGGCGAGCTAACGGGTATTAAATTGCCGGCAAATGACCCTAATAATGGTCAGAGGAAGTCGGGCTCAACTAGTAATGCCAATGATCCTCCACCTGACGTGGTTTCATCATCGAACCTAAGTCCCGAGGAACTTAGATACATACAGGATAGGATTAGGGAGGTTGCCAATGGTGTGAGGAGGTTTAGGAAGTACTTAACCGTTTATGAGGCTGGTCCTGGGCTTGATGCCGTGCCGCTTGACGAAGTCGTAATTGGTCCTCCAATTACTGCGACTAGGTCCGTGATACCACTTAAGGAGTTAAGTGTGAAGTTCTCAATTTTGCAAAGGCAGGTGGAGTACGCTAGGGCAAGGGGTGAGAGGGTTTACTCGGTAACCGCTGATCAAGCGGCTATTAAGCTTGGTTATGAGGAGGACTCAGCAATACTTAGCGATATTTTAAGTAATCCTAGGGTTAGGTCAATGAGTATTTCATCGTGGGACATGCCCGGTTCAGCAGTTAATGAAGTATCAAGCGCTGTTAATGCATTATATGGTAATTACATACCTGAGCCGTACGTATTATTCGTAAGTCCTGGTAGGTATACAAAGCTCTTAATGGTTGTTGAGAGGACGGGCGTCATGGAGTTAACGAGGGTTAAATCCCTGGTTAAGGATGTGGTGATTATTCCTCAATTAAAGGATGACACTGCATTATTACTATCTGCTCATCAATCAATCATCGATATAGCCGTGGGTGTTGACACGGCATTGGTATATTTAGGCCCTGAGGATAGGGCGCATGGTTTTGTATTGTGGGAGACGTTGACTGTGAGAATTAAGGATCCCAGGGGTGTGATCATTCTTAGGCAGGGATAATTGAATGTATAGTTAGGGTTAAATACTCATCACATGCTTCGTCTTCCGTGGGTTTCGTAAACCTATTAATAAACATATTTAATTATATTGGGATAGTGGCATTCGCAGCCTCAGGCGCCTTTAAGGCGTATGAGAAAAACCTGGACATATTGGGTGGTATCGTCCTCGGCTCCTCAGTAGCCCTTGCCGGAGGCATAATTAGGGACATCCTCATTGGCGTACTTCCACCAACAAACATCGTTTACCTGCCCTACCCAATAATAGCAATAATGGCGTCATTAATAGCCTACATATTCTACCCACTCATCGCCAAATACAAGAATGCTCTCATGTACGCAGACGCCATTGGTCTCGGCACATTCTCAGCCGTAGGCGCCGAGATTGCTACTGAGCATGGTCTTAACATACTTGGTGTGATATTGATGGCTGCCGTGACCGCGGCAGGCGGTGGCGTAGTTAGGGATGTGCTGGCCGGCGAGATCCCCACAATATTTAGGCGTGACATCTATGCGACGGTGGCTGTGCTTGGCGGCATAATATACCTCGTATTCAAGTCATTATTAGGTAGTGAGACTGCGGTGCTTGCCACGGCTATTATCATAGTGATTACTAGATTCATAATAATAATGAGGGGTCTCGATAAGGCTTACGTGACGATACGCCTATCGCCATATAGATTAGCAGAAGATGCGAGAGATACAAGGCATGGTGTTAATCCTCATTCACATTAATGCCCAACTCACGGGCTATATTCACCAACCTGCTGATTCGGCTCCACGATTTATCCCTAACCACCACGGCATTACCCATGAATTCCGTATTAAGGCCTAGCTTATTAATTGATTGCCTTAATAATTCATAGGTCTCTAAATCCATTGCTACTACGTAATTACCCTCTGGATCTTTTCGTCGACCCACGTTTAGTCCCTTCACCCTCGCCACCGGCACTCACCTCCTCGATGCCGAGCGTCTTCTCAACGCTCTCCAGTGAATAGCCCATGATCTTCATTAGGCGTTCAAGCAGCTTCTTCTTAAAGGCGTCGCTCGTTGCCATTAATCTGAGTAAGGGCATGTAGTATAATGACACCTCGGAACTGCTTACGTGAAGCTCGGTCCTTAGCCTATTAATTAGGGCATCCCTCATTTGCCTAATCTCCTTAGTCTTAGCCAATAACCTAATCCTCTCAGGGAATGTCAACCTAACAAACCTGGCAAGCGCAGGTTTATTGCGTACCAACGCGACGCCGGCCGTCATTAATTCAAGCATGTAAGGCATTAACTCCCACTCCTGGGTCTTCATTATTCTACCCCTGACCACGTCGGAAAGTGATAAATTATCAAGGGCCTCACTAACTGCCTCTACGGACTTCGCGTACACAGACGGTATGTTATCCAGCGCCCACGGGTAATAACTCTCCCAGTCAAAGCTTGGTAAGAACGTGACTGACCTAGCCTCCTCAAACCTCCTTGCATGAAATACCTTATCAAGTATCTTAAACATATCAAATTGATGAGCCCTCTCGGTAACCGTAACGTCATCCTTAGTCAGGACCTTCTTACCCTCTGCGGCTGCCTGTAAATCATTTATCGCAGCCCTAACATCACCACCCGATGACTCAGCAATGAGCTTTAGAGCATCTTCCTCGCATTTAATACCCTCGGCGTTGCATATCCTCCTCAGTATTGTTAATATGTCATCCTCATCAAGAGGCTTCAGTTGAATAACCTCAGCCTCATCTCTCAACTCCCTAAACTTGGGGTCCCATGGATTATTGGCGGTCATTATTATGGGCCAGGTGGATTCCCTAATCAACTCCACAATGGCTGCCAACCCACCCCTATCCTCCCTGACGTTGAGGCCATCAACCTCATCGAAGAGTATGATCCTGCCCTTAAAACCAAAGAGTGATCCCATCTTCATTGAGCCTCCCATCACCTGCCTAATTCTCTCGCCAGTCCTAACATCGCTCGCGTTTAATTCAAGGACCTCGTAACCCCTCTCATTAGCTAAGGCATACGCAAGCGTGGTCTTGCCAGTACCTGGTGGGCCGACGAGCATCACAGCCTTCTTACTTGGTTTACCCTTCTCCCAATCATTTATCCAATCAAGCAATGCCTTCTTAGCCTCCTCCTGATTAACAACCTCGGAGAGCCTCCTTGGGCGGTACTTCTCAACCCAGGGAATTCTCCTTGACAATCAAAATCACCTCCTCTTGGCAGGTGCCTTAGTTTCCTTACCAACCTCCTTACCAGCCCCCAACCCATACTTCTTACCAATTAGCATTAACTTAGCCAGGAAGGCTGAGAGCTGTATTTCCTCATCAGAGCCCTCAGTAAGCCTATAATCAATGTCGGCAGCAGCCTCCGCAATCTCAACCTTAGCCTCATCAGGCACGTTAATGGCCCCACCCATTATTTGCCTCTGTATAGCCCTCAGTATCTCCGTACCAGACACACCATGCTCATACATTAACGTCCTCAACTTATCCCTAGCCTTAACAAAGTCACCGCTAAATACCGTGTTTACCAAGTCAACTATGTCCTTAGGCTCTATGTAACCCACCGTCTTATAAATAACCTCAGGTGTTATCTCCTTAGCCGTAGCCGCGGCAGCTTGTAACGTGTTTATTGCTTTTCTCATGTCTCCCTGGCTTACGTCCCATATGGCCTCCAATGCCTCATTGGTTACCTTAACGCCCTCCTTCGAGGCAATCTCCCTAAGCCTACCAAGAACAGCATCCTTAGGAAGAGGAGAAAACCTAAACATGGCGCAGCGGGACTGTATTGGATCAATGATCCTAGACACGTAATTAGCAATGAGTATAAACCTAGTCACATTCGCATACATCTCCATCATCCTCCTAAGAGCCTGCTGTGCATCCGACGTCATGTTATCAGCCTCATCAAGAATTACAAGCTTATACGGCGCCTTACCCATCGGTGCCGTTCTCGCGAACTCCTTAACCCTCTCCCTAATGGTGGTTATACCCCTCTCGTCACTTGCATTTAACTCGAGAACATTCTCACGCCAGGCATCACCATAAAGCTCACGGGCAATGGCAAGAGCCATCGTAGTCTTACCAGTACCAGGAGGACCGTAAAATAACATGTGCGGCATATTACCTGTCTTTAGGAACTGCTTAATCCTTTCCTTGACCTCCTCCTGGTCAATAATGTCATCAATCCTCGAAGGACGATACTTCTCAACCCATATTAATTCTGCGATTGACATTACGATATATAATGAATTAATTGGTTAAATAAGTATTCCTCCTGGGTAGTTAGGATGATTAGTGGGTATTATTAATAGAGAGTGTGTAGGTTAACCTGGTGGTTATCTTAGAAAGTAAGTAAATAAAATAGGCGATTATTGTGGTTCATGAACACTATAAACGGTTCCTTAACCTGCCCTACCAATATCATTGAGAGAAAATGAAGGTAATGAAGGCATGTACTTAGGTACTAATGAGTAGCAACTAAGCTTGAGCACTTACCTCGCACTTGCGGCTATTCTCTCCATCTCATCCTTCTTCCTAATTGCGTATGACTTCTGATCATTCTGCGCTGCGGCTATGATCTCATCAGCCAGGCACTCCTCGATCGGCTTGGGATTATTGAAGGAGCACTGCCTGGCGCCCTCGGTTATCCACCTGATGGCTAGGTCAAGCCTCCTTAGTGGTGAGACATCGACTGATACAGGGTATGCAATACCACCATAGACAACCCTCGTAATCTCCTCCCTGGGCGCCGCATTCACTATCGCGTCCACAAAGACCTGTATTGGGTTCTGCCCAGTCTTTAGGTGTATCATTTCGAAAGCCCTCTTGACAATGTTGTAAGCCTTATGCTTCTTGCCAGCATTCCTACCTGGGTGCATCAATTGATTCATTAATCTCTCAATGGCTGGTATCTTAGCCTTACCAAACTTCCTCTTCTGATACCTACCGCTTGTGTGTGGTAGGTACATGGGCTTTAGGCACAGGTACCTCCTAAGGCCTGGGTCCCTAACAATGACGTTTTCGAAAGTCCACTTACCAAATAACTTAATTGGTTCGCCATCGAGGGTCTTCAAGTCCCTTGGGCATTCCTCAATTATTGTTACACCACCAACTTGGTAAGTGACGGTCTCCTTAGACAGTGTAATTCCCTGATCACTACTCATTACGCAGGATAAGAGACGAATACCTTTTTAAAGATTTGCCGCACGGCCTAGTTAGACGTAACCGTAAGGAGGCTGATTTTTACTTATCCCTTAACGACGCCGATGGGCACGTGCCTAGAGACCCTCCTAGCCATTCCAGTTAACTCGGCTACCTCGGCAACCTTATCAACGTTCTTATACGCCTCAGGCGCCTCCTCAGATATTATCTCACTCTCGGCGGACCTCACGATGATGCCCCTATTCTCTAAGGCACTCCTAACCTTATTAGGTGGTAGCATCCTAACGGCGGCAGACCTACTCAACGTTCTACCTGCCCCATGCGGTGCTGTGCCAAAGGTTACCTGGAATGACGTTGGTAAACCAATCAATACGTAGGATGCCGTACCCATACTACCGGGTATCAGGACAGGCTGCCCAATATCCCTATACTTAGGCGGTATCTCCGGCCTACCCGCTGGGAATGACCTCGTAGCCCCCTTCCTATGCACGAGAACTCTCCTGACGTGACCCTCATCATCAATTACGTGATCCTCAATCTTAGCGATGTTATGAGCAACGTCATAGACAATCTCAAGGCCAAGCTTGTCCGGGTCCTTACCAAAGACCCTCCTGAAGGCCTCCCTAACCCAGTGCGTTATTATTTGCCTATTTGTCCATGCATAGTTAGCCGCGGCCTTCATGGCCGCCAGGTAGTCCTGAGCCTCCCTAGTGCTAAGGGGCATCGACGCCAACTCCCTGTCCGGCAGGAATAAGCCCCACTGCTTCATCTTATTCTCCGCAACCCTTATGTAGTCAGTGGCGACCTGGTGACCAAGGCCCCTACTACCGGTGTGTATTAGGACCATTACCTGACCCTCCTGCTCAATACCAAGCCTCTTGGCTAGGTTTGCATCGAATATCTTATTAACGACCTGAATCTCAATGAAGTGATTGCCACTGCCAGTGGTACCAAGCTCATCCTTACCCCTCTCCTTAGCCCTCTGACTAACCTTACTCGAGTCCGCACCCTCATAATGCCCAAACTCCTCAATGAAGTTCTTATCATCACCCCAACCATAGCCCTTACTCAACGCCCAATCAACACCCTCATCAAGCACCTTATCCAAGTCACCAAAGGACAGCTTAAGCAACCCAGTCTCACCAACGCCAGCGGGGACTAACTTGAATATCGTGTCCACGAGCTCCCTTAACTTAGGCCTAACGTCTTTTTCCGTCAGATTTGTCCTAAGAAGTCTCACGCCACAATTAATATCGTAGCCAATTCCTCCTGGGCTCACTACACCTTGTTCCATGTCCATGGCAGCCACACCGCCCACTGGGAATCCATAGCCCTGGTGCGCATCCGGCAGTGCAATGCTGTACTTGTAAATGCCTGGTAGGCATGCGACGTTGGCTGCCTGCTCCAGTGTCATGTCTGTCTTCATTTTCTCAAGTAGGGTCTCATCGGCGAATATCCTAGCTGGCACCTTCATGCATGGTTTATACCCCTTCGGTATCTCCCATACATAATCGCTTATTTTCTTTAACGGTGGAACCATGATTAAGTCATTAATTCATTAATGGGTTAATAAAACTTCACCCTATATCCAGTTAGGTTAATAGCATGTATTTAATGCATGGTCTTTAATGATATAAATATAAACTTTGTCCTCATTATAAGTAAGTTTATAGTTAAAATTATTTGATAAATTCCAATTAATAAGTTAAGAATTACCTTAGGAACCTTAAGACTATAATACTGCCATATTAGTGGTTAGGTAAAGTTTGCTGGCCTTTGACATTGTATGGAACAATGTAATTAATGCTCATAACTCAGACCTAGACTTTAGGATGGTCATTAGGGTCCACCTTCATAGGGATAATGTTGAGAGCGTTAAGTCCCTGCTTAAGAAATTCGCCGAGACGTTAAGAGACGATGGCAAGTTCTTCTTCCACATAAGGTCCTAGCGAGGTTAGGTGAACTAAATGATGATAGGGTTTACCCAGTCAGTGATGGTGTTGTTAAGGAGGTTAAGGGATACGCAAGGTCGCCTGGGTCAAAGCCTTTTGAGTTATCATTACCGTATATATGCTATGCATTGTGATTCAACTCGCTCATAGTGATGCCTAATGGAACATTAAATAAGTGTACGATTAAGTTATACGAGGACATTGATAGAATCGATAGGTTAAATAATGATGGGACGTTAATGATTAATAAGGATAAATTACTATGGTGGGTTAAGTATCATAAATAATGACTTAAAAACAGCAGCATGCCTGGCATTTAGTAAAGAGGGCTATGACTAAGCTACTAAATAGCCTATTTAATAGGTACCGAAATATCCTAAGCATTAGGGATGTGGCTTTGCTTGTTTATTCTAATGTCTTTGTTTATGCCGCGAGGGGTATAGTGCTGTTTGTGGTGTTCATCCTGGGTTTTGATACCATGAGGATCTTCGGCGTAGCCCTAACCTATGCATTACTCGTACCAGCATCAATGATGAGATTATTCAGTGGAGTGGTAATTGACGTATTCGGCCGTGAAAGGCAGGCGTTAATAATTGGTAATGCGTTAATGTCCGTGCTTTTTATGGTAGCCTTCCTGACGCTGAGCATGATTGGTATCAATAGCCTTAGCTTAATCATAATACTCATAATCACCATGGCAGCCTTAGGCATGCTCTCAGCGATTAATGTTGTTAGGAATGCATTGGTTAAGGAACTGCTCAATAATGATAATGAGAAGATAACACTATATACATCACTTAACAATACATTAATATCGATCATGTCCATAGCCCTAGCCGTGGTCTCGGGGTACCTACTATACCTAAGCATTGAAATAGCTAAGTACTTATTCCTCGCCTCGGCGCTATTCCTCACCGCATCAATAATGCCACTTGCCTCGGTAAGGCACCAGGGTAGAGTTGTCGAGGATACGAATATCCAAGTCATTAGGCGGGGCTTTGTTAGGTTTGGGGAGTTATTTAAGGGGAATACCGGCTTTAAAGTTATAATCCTGACGATAACGGTCACTTACTTATCAATAATATCTCTTGACGTACTGAGTTACAGCATATTATCTCTATATTACAATGTGGCCCTACTTGCAGGTATTGACAGTGTATTTGGTTATGCCGGTGCGATGATCGGTTCTATGCTCACGCCTAGGTTTAGGGTCAGTAGGTTAAGGGTTATTTACGCGATCTTAACCACAGCATTAATCATTGGTCTAGGCTTCGGCGTGATACCCATGCTCATTAGGGGCATGGTTATTGCCGTACCACTGCTATTCATGGTAAACCTCATTTATAACATATTCATTAATGCATTCTTCACGGCGGTTACGAGTATTCTCATTTCCATAGTTCCACGTAGTGAGTTTGGAATTGTTTATTCATCTGCATGGGTATTATTCACAGCATCGCAGATAACAAGCGCCATTATCTGGGCCTTCATAGGCTCGGTTATTGGCGCACCAAAAGCCATGATAACCGCCATGGCAACAGGAATAATGGCATCTCTCATATTTAATATAGTTTACGGCAGGGTAAGTTTCGAGGAAAGGAAAGATGGGGAGAAATAAGGGCGAACCCAAATAATGGACAGGCAAAGACTTAAGGAACTTAATTAATACGTGACAGTCCTCTAGAGTGGTTGTGGTGTTGTAATAGCGTTAAGTAATTAAATAGGTATGGAGGTTAGTCATGAGCATTATGCCGATTGATTATAGGGCTGTTGGGCTTAAGGTTGGCTTGGAGATACATGTTCAATTGAATACGGGTAGGAAGTTATTCTGTAATTGCCCGCCGATTGTCAGGAATGATGAGCCTCATTTTAGGGTTATTAGGAGGTTGAGACCTAGTATGAGTGAGCTTGGTGAGGTTGATCCGGCGGCTATTTGGGAGTTTAGGAAGCATAGGACCTTCGTTTATGAGGGTTATTACGACACCACATGCCTCGTGGAGCTCGATGAGGAGCCGCCACATGACCCAGACCCTGACTCGCTTGAGGTTGCCCTTGCCGTTGCCATGATGTTTAATGCCAAGATATTTGATGAGGTTTACGTAATGAGGAAGACGGTCATAGACGGTTCAAACACCTCGGGCTTCCAGAGGACCATGCTTATTGCGCATGATGGTCTCGCTAAATTCTTTGATTATAAGGTGCCCATACAGACGATAGCCCTTGAGGAGGATGCGGCTAGGAAGATTGAGGAGAGGGGTGACACAGTTGTTTATAGGCTTGATAGGCTCGGTATACCACTTATCGAGATATCCACGGGAATACTCACGTACAGCCCTCAGGAGGTTATGGAGGTGGCCTACTACATTGGGCATAGCATTAAGATGACGGGTAAGGCCAAGAGGGGTCTTGGCACGGTTAGGCAGGACGTGAATGTATCCATTGAGGGCGGTGCTAAGACGGAGATTAAGGGTGTTCCAGACCTCAGCCTGATACCCAAGGTCATTGAGTACGAGGTTCAGCGCCAATTAAATCTATTGGCTATCCGTGATGAATTAATCAAGAGGGGCGTGAGGGAGGACTGGTTTGTTAAGGATTTCGTTGATGTCACCGACATATTCTCATCCACCAAATCCAACCTAATCAGGAAGGTCCTCGATAGTGGCGGTAAGGTGATAGCAATAAAGACGCCAGGCCTAAAGGGCATATTGGGTAAGGAGGTTCAGCCAAATAGGAGGTTTGGCACGGAGTTGGCGGATAGGGTTAGGGTCTGGACAAGCCTGTCCGGCCTAATACATAGCGATGAATTACCTGGCTATGGAATAACAGCTGAGGAGGTTTCCAGGGTATCCTCGAGGCTTGGTGTTGATTCATTCATACTCCTTGCGGGTACGTCGGATAGGGACTTGGTGGATGCCGTGGACGTAATAATCGACAGAATCAGGGAGGCATTACACGGTGTTCCTGAGGAAACGAGGGCGGCTAACCCAGACGGCACGACAAGGTTCATGAGGCCCAGACCCGGCGCCGCGAGGATGTATCCAGAGACTGACCTTAGGCCCATAAGGATTACCGAGGAAATGCTGGCGAGGGCCAAGGCATTGATTCCAGAACCCATTGAGTCCAGGGTGGGTAGGTACGTCAGCTATGGCATGAGTAGGGAATTAGCGATGCAGGTAATAAAGTCCCCATTTTACGACCTAATTGATTACCTAATAAGTGAGTTCCAGGGCAGGGTATCAGCCACGTTAATAGCTAACACAGTCGTGAACACCATGAAGTCGCTCCAGAGGGATGGTGTTGACGTGTCCGTGATAACCGAGGATCACCTTAAGGCGATATTCAATGAGTATGCCCAGGGCGTAATAACCAAGGAGGCGATACCCGACATAATAGCGGCGTGGAGTAAGGAACCTGACAAGCCCATCAGCGACATAATCAATAAACTGGGGCTGAGGAGGATGAGCCCTGAGGAGGTTAGGAAGTACGTAATGGAGAGGGCACCCAAGCTCGGCATAAGCGATAGGAATAAGCTCATGAATGCGTTGATGAAGGAGTTAAGGGGTAGGGCTGACCCAAGCGATATAATGGCCGCGATAGATGAGTACCAGAAGTCGCAGGGTAGTAAATAGTTCTTGGCATTATTATTTGTTGAGTCATCAGTTTATCATTTGATAATGTAAATGTAATAGGTAAAACTCAAGGTTAATTATGCGTTATAGGTTAGTGCCAATGATAAAATTATGGGCAACATTCCTACCCTGTGTTTTTATTTACACTTATCGTAATTATATATTTTATATCAACTGACTGATAAGGCATAAAAATATTTTATATAGTTATGCCCCACCATGGGCTCCAGAATTCCAGTGGCCGGTCGCTTAGAAAGACTGCCCTGG